>CAZJDM010000175.1:0-8528 GCA_964544765.1 uncultured bacterium | reverse complement strand
TGCTCCTAAAATCGTCGTAAAAAAGAAAGAAATTAGAGTTTAATACTATATATATCAATCCCATATTCGTATTATCAATTCAATCTAATTACGACTATCGCGAATCTGTTTCGTTTGGGTAGTTGGTCCAGCTAAAAGACTTTGGCCTTTGTTTTTAATTTCTATTGATTTACTAATAAAGAGATAAATCTCATCGATCAAAGAGTCTTTTTGGTTATCTGAAAGAACTATTCCGTGTCTACCTCGAGTAGCGTTTTCTTCAATTAGGATACTGATAGCTTCTTTTGTGACTTCTTCTAATACGGAGGTTTTGGCCATGAATCCCCCTTTTTATCCGTCGTGTTAATAGATGTGATTATCAAATTATAAAAATTATCTTACTTATATATTTTACAGCATGCATAGTGGGATTAGCAAATTATTAAAAATAATATTCTACAGTCATGGCCGCACAATTAAAATAATTGAGTAGTTTGCTCTTATATTTTGAGATATAATTTTGAGTTATAATGTAGATTATTCCAGGAGATTAATTTATGGTTTCTGATCCCAAAAAGACACTTTTAGTTGAGGATTTTAAAGAGGTCAGCTCGGATGCTCAAATGTCCAGTCCCTGTTTTGTACAGTATTCAGGAACCATGTTGGGAAGGCGATATGACATTGATAAAGATGAAATGTTGATCGGACGTGATCCGTCCTGTGAAGTATTTGTAAAGGATGAAAGTACTGTTTCTAGAACTCATGCCCTACTACAGAAACGTGGTTCAGATTATTTTTTATCAGATAAGGGGAGTACCAACGGAACATATATAAATAAAGATCGTATTACAGAGACAAAATTAAAGGATGGTGACTTGGTCAGATTAGGTTCGGTCGTTTTATTGAAATATTTTTCCAGAGGAAACATTGAGCGTGTGTTTTTGGATAAGATTTACAAAATGGCTATTATTGATGCATTAACCCAGATTTATAATAAGAAATATTTCTTGGAACAATTGCAATCAGAAGTGAGTAATTCTTTTGCTTATGAACGAGATCTGTGTCTATTATTATTTGATATTGACCACTTTAAAAAGGTTAACGATAAGTATGGTCATCAGGCAGGCGATTTTATTTTAGCTGAATTATGTAAAGTTGTTCAAAAAACGGTTAGAGAGCGAGACATTTTTGCCAGGTATGGAGGAGAAGAGTTTGTTATGATTTTACCTGATACAGAACTCGAACCAGCTTATCAACTTGCTGAAAGAATAAGAGCTGCTGTTGAATCTCACCAATTTGAGTTTGGAGAAGATTCTATACCAATTACAGTTAGTATTGGAGTAAAACTATTAACATCTGAGATGACAGCTAATAAATTAATCGAAGATACTGATAAAAATTTATATGCTTCCAAAAAAGCGGGAAGAAATAGGGTGACAAAATGATTTTATGGATATTTTTTACCTCATTGTTAATGATTAATACCGGTTGTTTTTATCATTATGAGTCGGCAATGGCCAAAAATTCTACTGATTTAAAGGACTTTGCTACCTACAGAGAATCTGTTGATAGTAATACTCGTCAAGCTAAACTATATAGTAAGTTTAATACTGTAATGATAGCTAATGTTTCTTTACTCAGAAAAAAGGAAATACAACAATATAGAAGCTTAACTAAGATTCCTCAGCTTGAGACTGAACAATCAGGTGAGCAGTCAAATCGACTGTCAGATCAGCAAGTGAATCAGCAAACAAATCAAAAAGTAAACCAAGTTGAAGTAGATTTTCGGCAAGAAGATTTTCTAGAGCCTTTTTTGAATGATAAATCATTGATTTTTTTCTTATCTATTCATGTACCTCCACCTACTCGTTATTTAGCCGATAAATTTTTACAATATTGGCATGTAGCTTTTCGTCGAATAGCAACAGATCATCCGCAAGAATTATCCCAAGCATATTCTATTAAGATTCATGATATTAAAGACTTAGATAAAGAAATAGCGGTAAAATACTTTCCTTATGTGAATAGATGGAGTTCAGAGTATGTTATAACAGTAAAACCGAATACAAATAAAGATACAGAAAACTCTTTGCAGTTAGTATTGACGAGTGAATTAGGTCAAGTCGTTTTTACTTGGTAAGTAGCTGGATTATCTAAGATAAATCTCTGGTAAAATATTGAAATCAATATATAAGTAATGCTTATATATATAATAATTATAATTACGTTTGAATATTACAAAACATTGTGGTAGGTTTGGCGCTATGGGGTTTAGGAAGTTTTATGCGTAATATTAAACCGAAAAAAATACTATCAAAATATCAACTTAGCCTTGTTTGTTCATTTGTTTTCCTTTTAATATTTTTAATATTGTCAGCTTGTCGTGGAGATATGGGTGAATTAGATAACGGTTTAAGATCCTCACTTACTACTATTAGTTTTGAAGATATAGGTAATGTTGCGGGAAGAAGTGGCTCGCCCTTGTCCAGCAGTGAAATTGAAGAATTACAAAATGATAGAGAGATACAAGATAGAATTAATGAATTAAGAGATAAAATTGACATTTTTCAAAATCCGGAAGGGCGTGATAGAAGACCCAGATGGCCCAGAAGAGGCTATGTATTTAGAATTGAACGTTATGTAGAAGGTCTGTTACGATTAGGTGTTAAAACTTCACTAAATAAGCCACTGTCTAATTTATCGTTAGCTATTGGTACTATTGATTTTAATAAGAGAGTTGGTATTGAAACCTATACCGAGCTGGAATTTAAGGTCGTAAGGCGATCTGATTTTGAGATTATAGGAACAAACGTAAAAAGTATGCTTGATTACAATGACCAAGGACAGGTGGTATTTACCAATATACCTCCCGGAGATGTTGTGGCTCTTTGTGAGGAAATGGTTTATTTACAAAGAAAAGCTGACTTGGTTGGCAGATTGAATTATTTGGGACAGAGAGGAGAACTCACAGGTGGAAAAGAAAGTCGAGTAGAAGCCACGCAAACTACTGGTATGCTGCCGGTAGAAAATGGACAGTTACTATCGTATTACATGGATGCTTGTGATAAACGATTTAGGCCCAATGTTGTATGGGATTTGGTTGAGGATTTAAAAAAACAAGCTAATGTGAGACTTTTTTTCGATCATGATGATAAATCTACTTGTGTAATTCCTCATCCGAGCAAAGATTACATGGATCTAATGGGTTTTAGAACCCTTCGGGAATTTAAAGCCAGCGCTAATCTAAGTGATCGTGGTTGTGAGGCCTACGCTGGTGATAAAGTTGTAATCTGGAAATTAAAGCAAGATACTATCTTGGGTCGTTGTGTTCATAAAGAAGGTTTGCCCTCTCATGCCGGCTATTGTGAATCTAGAACTATAGAGGGACAGCCATGTCCATTATTCAAAAATGTGGATGGTACTATAACTGGTTTTGCCAAATCAAAAGATTCTAAACAAGTAACCTATCAACCTTTTGAACGCTTCTGTGATGAAAGACAAAATTTACGTTGCGTTATGACTCAGAAAGGGGGTTGGTTTACCTTGGAACTTCCTATACACAAGGCCATATATAAACGTTATCTAGCTAGATGCGAGAAAATTCCTGATTCAGAAAGAGACAAAGGTTATCAGTCTGGACAACGGCACGCTGATTGGGTGACTAAGGAACCATTGGTGCATGAGTCCAGTTCTAAAGGGGGCCTAAAACTACTATCTGAAAGAAAAATAGCCAAATTATTAAGAGTGCGTAGTAAGTTTGAAGCAAGTGGTGTTACCTATGTTCCATCTATAGATAGCGCGTTTGTCGTTTCGGATAATAAAAAAACAATAGTAAAGCTAACCTACGATACTATTAGCGATGAATTTGAAGGACGGCAATTAAATGTGAGAGCCACTGCTGATAGTAAAATTTCGGTACCCATGAAATGTGTTTGGTGCTCCAATGTTTCCATTAATATGTGGCGATATAAAGTAAAAGGATTCGAAGGAATTACTCATAATAGACAACTTGCTGAGAAGACAGATCGACTGGTCTTCTATGCGGCAATTGAATCCTTAAATGTTAGTAAAGATAAGGCCAATAAATCATGGATGCCCGCTGTGGCAGAATTAGAATATATCCCACCGAGTATGGGAGGAGGAAGATCTGGAACTGATGACGGATATTTTCAATTAAATAACTTGATAATTCTAGACTATAGATTTCGGGCTAAGACGGGTAGAAATAGAGGTATAGAGGGCGTTTATCATACCGCTGACGCAGCGGGACAAGAGTATTTATTTACCTTGTGTGAAGGACGACAATGCTCATCAGCTAAATATGCCCGTAATAAATCTGGCCAACTGTTGTTTTTTAGTAAATTGTTTACTAGAAAAAATAATGTACCGGTTTGGAAATATGAAGGAAATCTTAATCTCGATATTCCCAATTTTACCGACTTTTCTGGAGTTGATATTAATGAGCAAGGGATCGTTGCAGTACTTTCGCAAGAAAGTTCTCGTATTTGGTTTGGTAAGTTCTATCCCAAAAGTTTTATCATTAAACCTATGGGGCAATATAACTTTCCTTATTCCGCTAAAAACGAATTTACTTACTGTAATGTTGAGGGAGTGGCTTGGGTATCTAGAAATCGTTTTGTAGTCGTTTCGGATGAAATAAAATTTAATGCTAAAAAGAAAAATAAATACAAAGGGCGCATAAAGGTAAATTGTGCCGCTAAACAGCAATCAATCCATGTTTTTCAATCTCCTCAAGAACTAGAGCAAATTGAATTGAATCTGGATAATGCTGAATTACCAAAATAGATACTTTCACTACTCATTTTCAGTTAAGCTATTTGTAAATTGGACCTGAAAAGTACAATTAGACAGTATATAATGTATGACAATTAATATTGATAGAACCAAAGAGTTTATCTTAGTTAGTGCCTGTTTATTAGGTAAACAATGTCGATATGATGGTGATCATCGAAAATCTGACGATGTTTTGTCCTCGATTAAGGATGCCGGTATTCAGGTAATATCTTTTTGTCCCGAAAGTCAGGTTTTTGGTATCCCTAGACCTTCATGTATGATTTATAATGGTGATGGACAGAATATTTTAAAGGGAACTACTGCTAAGGTTCTTGATATAAATAATAAAGACATTACAAAGGGACTGATCAAAGGAGCAAAATTAGCGCTCAGTCAGGTGAAAATATATGGAATAGCTCAAGCTATAATGAAAGAAAAATCGCCTTCTTGTGGAGTTCACTATGTATATAATGGCAATACTGGTAAATTAATATCAGGAATGGGAGTTACTTCCGCTTTATTAAAACTTAACGGGGTGGAGTTATTTTCTGAGCTAGACTGTAAATCTGTAATCTGATATCCTATTAAAGAATAGTACTATTATTATATTCTAATTATATAACTCAATATTGAGGATTGATTTTGGCGCGTGATGAGTTTAGCCGTGTTGTTGAGCTATTAGCACAGTTTTCTATTAAAATGGAATCTTCTATTAATAAAATTTCTAATGAAATTAAATCAATTAAAAAGGGACAAACTAAGTTTGTATCTCATCTTGAAAAATTATCTTCAGATTTGAAAAATCTGGAATCTACTGTAGGGTCAGCTAGTCAAGTGCAAGAAGCTATTGATAATCAAACCAGATTATTAACTTTGGTAGAAAATTTGAAAGCTGGTCCAGTTCGAGGAAGACCACCATCAAAAGAAGTTAAAGAAGTTAAAGAATTTGATATCGAAAAGGGTGCTGAAGTTGGTGGTGATCAGGTAGCTGGCGATGATAAACCAACCGAAAAAAAGCCGAACCTTAAAGATATGAAAAGCTACCTGCATAGATCTAAAACGATTTTTGATGTTAAGATTTTGAATTGTTTTATTACCAGCGCTGTCTCAGTGATTGAAAGTAATATTAGAATAAAACCCAGTTTCATTAAATTAGAGATGCATGTTACAGAATATATACCACCTTATATAGCGGGAAGAATGTCCCTGAAAGGTACAACCGGTGGTGGAGAGTTGGCAGTTAGCTTTCCTCGTAATACTATTCTTTTTATTGTATGCAAAATGTTTAAATTTAAATCAGTTAAGGAGGCAACTCCTGATTTGGTAGAAGATGTGACCAAAGAACTCTGTAATCAGATTTGTGGACAAGCCAAGATTGAACTGGTCAAATTGAACTATGATATGCATATTGAAATACCTCAAATATCAAAGCCGTCAGAGGAAGAAACAGAAATCATTCCACCACAGATTTCTCTACAATTTCAATGTCGCGATAAATATCCTTTTACCATTGATTTATGGAACTAACTCGATTTAGGCTGTCTATTGGTATTTTAAATTAGGAGCCAGCTTAAAAATACACCGTGGTTATAAACAATAAACCCAACGCAACTAAGTAAACCAATTAAATATAACCCTACTATTATTTGGACATCTTTGGTGGGGTTTTTAGCTTCTATAAAAAAGGTAAATGGAGCTAGAATAATGCTGATTATAGTGATTATAATTAGTATTCGACCAATGTGCATAACCGGCATTAAGGGGATAGCCTGTGGTTCGGGTCGGAAAAAAATGGGCCAATACTCTAGTTTTAGATGAGCGTAGGTGACCATGCCATAAATGAATGTTAATAAAAGAAAGGGAATTACGACGAATATGCGATTTAACTTATAAAAGATCTTGTCAAGAGTAATGGGATTCAACTTGTGTAAAATGTGGTTGGTAGTTATATGGTTTAATTTGTGAAAGTAATTGTAGAGAGTTGTGCGGTTCATATATATAATTTTACGGGACAAAGAGATATTTAGTCAATTAGAACGGAATGATTATTTTTACTTTTTTCTTTTAATTCTACTTAAAGTAATGGGGGTAATACCTAAGTACGAAGCTATTAGTTGTTGAGAAATTCTATTCATGAGATCTTTATTTTTTTCTTTAAATTGGAACCATCTTTCTTCTGCGGATTTTAATAGTAATCTTTCTTTGGATTCTTTAACCACATATTCATGTTCGGCCACTTTTCGTCCAATTGTTTCCCAACAGGAATGAACATTATACAGTTCTTTATATTTGTTGTAGTCCGCATATATTATGAGACTATCTTCTAAACACTGGATGTCAACGCGTGATGGGCTACCTAGTAAAATATCTGAATAGGGCCCTACAAGATCTTTTTCTTTGACAAAAGTTTTAATTAAATGATCTCCTTTATAATTAGTATAGTATATTTGGGCTAAGCCATAGCAAATAAAACCTATGAAATCAGCTTCTTCTCCATATTTTACAATAAAACTGCCTTTACTATATTTTTTAGTTTTTAATATGGATTTGAATAAGTTCCACTGATTGGCAGGGATCTGAGCATAAGAAGAAAGTTTGTTTCGAATACTTTCATAAAGGTGGTTCTGTAACACCATGTTAATGCCTATTAAGTTGCTATGAATTATTGTAATCAAAAAAACAGTTATTTATTAACATATGTTAATGTCAAAAACAAATGAATCTTATAAATATAATTTCTAGAAGATGCTGCAGCTAATCAAAAAAAGTATTAAATTTGTTTAATAATTAATTGTATAAAAATTTATTGGAGATTTATTATGAAAAAATTACTTATTGTCATTGGCTTAATTAGTTTATCATCTATAGCGTATGCAGGTGGGGACTGTTCTCAAAAGGGTGGTTTGAATGTTGGTATACCATGGTTCTTCAATGTAGAAATTGGTAATCCGGTTTCGTGTGATAGCCTTACACCTAGTGTTGGAGTGCAAGTTCTTGGTTTTAACGCTAGAGCCGGTGCATCACTTGGTCGACAAACTGGAGTCAATGCTGGAGTAGGTTTCAATAACCAGACTGTTCATACAAACTTAGGTGTAGACTTTAAAAGAGGAATTCAAAAACCTTTTCATGTCGAAAGAGGAAATGCTCCAACTCATCCTAATGTTGTAGGTACTTATAGAAATAAGGTAGTAAGATAATCAAGATTTACATAAAAGCCATGGATTGCCATGGCTTTTATGATGTTTATTACCTCTACTGTAATCAGTTATCTTTACCATTTTCAATTATCTCTACTACACTTAAACAATAAGTCGTGATTACTATTTATATTTTTTATAATATTCACTTCAAGAATACGAATAAATACTGTAACATGTATTAATAAACGGTATAATTTTGACTGTAAGTATAATGATCAATGTGCTTCAAACAAATGTAAAAATCGTAAATGTACCATGCCTCAAAAAAAGAAAAAAAAGAGTAGTGGTAGAAAAGGTTCTTTTGGTACCAAATGCGCGGATGATGAAATAAAATATCATGGTAAGAAACATGTATAGGGGACTGTAAAGCAAAAGATTGTAAGAAACATGGATTTAGGGAGCAATATTGCTGTCGTTTAAAACTGAAGGATCTAGAGGATGATCAGCCTTGTAAAAGATATTGTACTAGAACTAAATACTATAAATATAAATGTGATCATCCTGTGCGCCACGAAGTGGCGCCAAACTACTGGTGAAAGTCCAGGCATAGAAGGT
>CAZJDM010000174.1:0-8573 GCA_964544765.1 uncultured bacterium | reverse complement strand
CTGGTTGGACGACCCAATGTTGGTAAATCTAGATTATTTAACTGTCTTACCTCCAGCAACAAAGCCATTGTAGAAAACCTGGAGGGAGTGACTCGTGACCGTAATTATGCACCTGTATCCTATCTGGATAAGACTTTCCGTCTAATAGATACTGGAGGTTTTGTGCCTAATAGTAATGCAGAATTCAATATGTTGGTCCAGGACCAAGCGCTAATAGCAACTTCCGAAGCGGACCTGATTATCCAAGTGGTCGACGGTAAAGGAGGGTATTCATCAATTGATAAAGAAATTCTAAATACAATTAAATTGTCAAAGAAGCCTATCATACTGGCAGTAAATAAAATAGATGCCCAGGGACATCAAGACAGAATTTATGATTTTTATGATCTAGGTATTGAACACACTCTTCCCATATCTGCAGAACATAATCGAGGTATCGATACTTTAATGGAAATTACATCTTCCTTGCTCCCTTCAAAAAATAAGGGACAGATTATTTCATCGGACATACAAGTAGCCTTAGTAGGGCGACCAAATGTAGGAAAATCTTCCATCTTGAACAGGCTATTACATGAAGAAAAAAATATTGTCAGCCCTATACCTGGGACCACTAGAGATCCATTGGACTCATACATAACTTATAATAAAAAACGTTTTAAAATAATTGATACTGCTGGAATAAGACAAAAAGGCAAGGTAAGAAAGGACCAACTAGAAAACTACTGTGTAATTAGATCCTTTAAAAGTATTGACGACTCTGATATCGCTATCGTGGTATTAGATGCTAAAGAAGGGGTCACCGAACAAGATAGTAAAATTATTGGATATGCATATGAACAAGGAAAAGCTTTATTACTCGCTTTTAATAAATGGGATCTTATTGAAAATAAAGACTACAAATTCACTGACAATTTTATAAAAGACGTTCGTTACCAATTAAAATTTTTACCAGCAGATATTCCTTTATGTTTTATATCAGCTCATCACAATTTACGAATTGCCAAACTTCTTTCTAATGCAGAAACCTTATATGATACTTATACCAAACGTATTAGTACAGCTGAACTAAATAAGGCTTTTAGAGAATTTACTGGAGAAAAGGCACAGTCAATATTGCGCAGCAATAATAAATCCATAAAATTTTACTATTGCACCCAGACCCACTCAAAACCCCCTACTTTCATAATCTTTACTAATCGCACCGCTGGACTTCACTTCTCACAAAAGAGATACCTGATAAATCAATTTAGAAAGAATTTTGATTTAACATCCGTACCAATACGATTGATATTTAGATCAAGAGATTTTAAATCTTCTCATTAATTAGTGTTTATTTTTTATGACTCTAAATTGGGTACCATCTTTAATTTCCTTTCAATTTTCAATGCAAACTAGATTCTCTGCAAATGAAACACTGCAAAAGGTGAATACCATGACTTGTGTTACGGATAGTTTGTTAAAAATTACCTATAACCGTGCGATTATTTAGGTCTTAGAATCTGTGGCTTCTTTTGTTTCTTTGGCTTCTTTAGGTTCTACTTCCTCGGCTTCTTCTTCTTTTTTACGGCTGTTATCTCCCATTATAACTGCACCAGCAGCAATCTCTCTAAGAGCGGTAACCGCCTCCTTATTACTGCAACGTACCAATGGGTCAGCATTTCTCATTAATTGCTTTGCTCGGTCAGCTGCAACCAAGACCAAACTAAATCTATTCTCTATCTTGTCTAAGCAATCATCAATTGAAATTCTCGCCATTATGTTCCCCTTTTTGGTAAAAAAACATACTAGAACCGTGAACGATTAACATAAATTTAAGCATACTTAAAGTAAAATTATAAATTATTCTTGAGTTTCAGATTGAACCTTGGAATAACCGCATGATTTTATACAAATAAACTCAACCCCTGTTTTTTTACTAATTTTCTCAACTAAATTAGCTTCACATACCGGACATAGTTCTTTGATAGGCTGGTGCCAAGAAGCAAATTTACATTTAGGAAATTCAGAACAACTCCAAAAAACCTTCCCACCTTTACTTTTCTTTTCTACTATTTCACCCTTACAATCACTTTCTGGACAATTAATACCTATAGTTAATTGTTGTGTATTATTACAATCTGGATAACCCATACAAGCTACAAAACGACCAAACCGGCCAGTTTTGATTACCATATCTTTACCACAACGATTGCACTTTTTGCCAAATTTCTCAGCTTCTGTAACTACAACTTTCCCTTCCTCATCTCTCGAATATTCCTTGGTATTCTTACAATTAGGAAAAGCAGAGCAGGCTAAAAATCTTCCATTTTTTCCCCACTTTAGTACCATTATTTCGTTACAAATTTCACAAATAATATCGGTAGGAACTTCTTCCTTCTTTACATTACGCATATGCTCTTCTGCGTGTTCAAGTTCCTTAACAAACCCAGAATAAAACTGTTTCAAGACATTCTGCCAATCTTTTTCACCCTCTTCAACAGCATCTAACATAGATTCCATCTCAGCGGTAAAACCAACATCTAAAACAGTCGGAAAATTATCTACTAATAATCCTGTAATCAATTGCCCTAATTCAGTAGGAATAAAACAACCCTTTTCTTTTATTACATAATTCTTATCTTGAATATTGCTAATAATCGTAGCATAAGTTGAGGGTCTACCGATCCCTTTTTGTTCCATATCTTTAATTATAGAACTATCATTATACCTTGGTGGAGGTTGGGTAAAATGTTGTTTTGGCACCACTTTATTTGAACTAAATACATCATCAACTTTCATATCAGGTAAATTTCGATTAAAACCAGCTTGTCCTTCTTTGATATCAGCTTCTTTTGATGCTTTGGCTGATGGTTCTTTATCTCCATCATCTATTCCCTCTTCATAAACGGACAAAAAACCTTTAAAACGTTGAATTGATCCGGTTGATTTAAGTTTAATCTTATGATTATTACTATCTCCAAACTCAACAACCGTTTGATCATAAACAGCGGGATTCATTTGACAAGCCAGAAAACGTTTCCAAATAAGAGAATACAGTCTAATATTATCTTTATCTAGAAATTTATTAACAGTTTCTGGAGCATATTTTATTGAAGTGGGCCTAATAGCTTCGTGAGCATCTTGGACAGTTTTTTTTGTTTTATACAAGATTGGTTTATCGGGGACATAATCTTTTCCATATTTTGCCAAAATAAAATCACGAGCACCTTGCATAGCATCATTACTTAATCGAAAAGAATCTGTTCTCATATAACTTATAAGACCTACGGGGCCCTCTTCTCCCAATGCAATACCTTCATATAATTGCTGAGCAATTCTCATTGTTTTTTTGGCAGAAAAGCCAAGTTTTCTATAAGCTTCTTGTTGTAAAGTACTTGTAATAAACGGCGGGACAGGAAACCTTTTCCTTTTCTTTTTTTGCACTGATTGTACTATAAAATCAGATTTGGTAATTAAATCAGCCAGTTTCTTTGCTTCCTGTTCATTTTTAATTGTAATGGTTTTCCCATCTTTCTTAAAGAAAACAGCATCAGTAATTTGTTCTTGTTTATTTTTTAATTCGCACAAAATACTCCAGTACTCCTCTTTTTTAAAAGAAGTATGGAGTTTATCTCTTTCACAAATCAATTTAACTGCTACCGATTGAACCCTACCGGCACTCAACCCTCGCTTAACTTTTTTCCATAGTAGTGGACTAATTTTATATCCTACCAAGCGATCCAAGATCCTTCTGGTTTGCTGAGATTCGTATTTACATTTTTCTAATTTGGTTGGGTTTTCAATAGCCTTAATAATTGCCTGCTTAGTTATCTCGTTAAAAAGCACCCGATATATCTCAGTTTTCTTTTTCTTAACCTCTGAAACTACTTCAGCAATATGAAAAGCAATCGCCTCCCCTTCTCGGTCAGGGTCAGGACCTAAATAAATATAATCTGCTTTTTTAGCAGCTTTCTGTATTTCATTGATTATTTTGGTTCGTCCCTTAACTACTTCATAAGAAGGAACAAATTCATCCCCTTCATCCCCAATTTCTACTCCAAAACGACGTTCCGGAAGATCTTTTATATGCCCCATAGAGGCACGAATATCAAAGTCAGCACCCAAATATTTCTGAAGGGTTCTAGCTTTTGCTGGAGATTCAACAATTATTAAAGATTTACTCATTATTTATACAATTTCAATATATTAACTATTACAGTAGGAGTTTTAATGGATAGTGTCACTTTTCCCAAATTGCAAGTTAACAATCCTCTTCTGCCAATTTACACGATAATTTTCAGCAATAGTCAAGATAATTAAAGATTTTACTTCCTCCAAGTTTAATTCATTGGCATTTAATAAAACTAGTTTATTTATCAACTCCTCATAAAAAGGTCCATCTATCAATCCCTTATTGAGACAAGAAGTGATATATTGAAATATCTCATCAGGTATATATAAAGACTCCTCCTCAGAAAGAATCCTGTTTTGATTATTCTTCTGAGCAAACGATCCACAAATGTTATATAGATCACTACCAACATATACTCCTAAAAACCATTCCAAAGCGGCTTCAATTTTTTCTATTTTATGCCCTTTATTAGACATTTCCTTATATAATAACTCCTCTTCTTGTACAAGATCCCCACCATGTATAATGAATGAAGCCATATCCAAGATCAAATTAGCAGGAATATCTTTCATTTGGAGTCCTCCCTAAATCTCACCAAGTTTATACCTAAATAAAATGTACAAACTCAAAAAATAGATACATTTAATTATTTTGCATTGCATCTAACTTTTCATCAAGTATTAAATTATTTTTCAATCTTTTTTTTATATTATTTTCATAAAAAAACTTTATATCAATTAATGGATTTGCTCCATTAAAAACAAGATTATTGGTTCCCATAGACATAGGTGAATCAATAGGACCCGGCACAGCAAACACATCCCTATCGTAATCAACAGCCAAATTTGCGGTTATCAGAGAACCGCTTCTAATCCCTGCTTCAACTATGATTACTTTTTTTGACAATCCCGCTATAATCCGATTTCTCTGTGGAAAGGAATATTTATTAGGGCAAATATTAAAAGGAAATTCAGTAATTAATGCATTAGTGTCAGAATTGGTAATTTGTTCAAAAAGAGGTATATTACTTTGAGGAGATAAATACCCCAAACCACCACCAAGGACACAGATCGTCGGGACATCATATTCTATCGCGGAAAAATGAGCCTCACTATCAATGCCCATAGCTCCCCCACTCACAATTACATGATCATACCCATAACTTTCCTGTACCAATCTTTTGGTAACATTTATACCATACAAAGTTGGTAGTCTTGCGCCGACCACGGCCGTGCCGGATGGTAAAAAACATTTTGTGGCCCCCTTTAAATACAATAACAATGGAGGATCGATAATATTTTTTAGCAACTCTGGGAAATTACGAGAGAAAATGGGAATCAACTGAATTTTTTCTCTAGTACAGATTTCATATTCTTTTTTTCCTTGATCCCATAAATATTTATTGAGAACAATTTTGTTTTTAACTCGATTTAAATCTCTCCCAAACGAGGATACGTTAGGCAAATTATTTACTAAAACCTTTTTGTTATACAAAGATTCAATATCACTTTGAGAAGCTTCCAAAAAATCATCAATACTTGAAAAGCAATTTAAAATTTCTTTATATAGTAAAAATTTAATCCTGGGAGAGTTTGGTAATAAACTAATTGCCAATAAATTTAAGATTTTGTAATCCATCTAAATCAAAAAACCATTCTGTAATTAGAACCATCTTAAAACTTTCTGATCTATCTATACAAATTATTATTTACTATTTGTCAATCTTAATCTCGATATTCTATTCTTCGTTTTCATCTTCATTTTCGTTCTCATCTTCGTTTTCGTTCTCATCTTCGTTTTCGTTTTCATCTTCATTTTCGTTCTCATCTTCGTTTTCGTTTTCATCTTCATCACTCTTATCAATATTGGCTAACCAGTTATCTTCACCTTCTTCCTCATCATAACTATTTTCATCCATCTCATCGCCAACAAATTCAGCATTCTTATCATGCATCACCATAGCGTATTTTTCTATTTCCTTATAAGCACGCAAAATAATCGCCGTTGAAAAATTTGGGGTTGTTTCAATTATCTTAACAATACCTATTTTAAGATTAGGAAGTGACTTATCATTCTGAACAAAAGAAAATAAAGAAAATACGTTCCCAACATTAACACCGTTTGTTGATCCCCTATTTATGTATACTACATCACCCTCAGTAGTTAAAGTTGCTCCATCCACACCAAAAGCAACAATATTTCCCTGAATATTAGGTCCATTTTCTTTTAATCCTATATCTACATCAATTTCCAAGGAAGTATACTCAATAAATTTATCACCAATTTCTAGTTCCATATAAGAATCAACTACCATAGCTTTAAGCCTACCCTTTTCTCCCCCGACAATTTCAATTACACCTTTATAATTAATCAACCTCCCCCCACTTATACTTTGATCAGATTCTTCAATCACCAAATAGCGGGCTCCAATGTACTCAGTTACATCTGAATCGGAAGTTGGAACGGCCATATTGAGATAAATATAATCACCATCTCCAAATATTTCACCCTCAAAAAGACCAAAAGCTATTTCACCACGTATGTTGGGAGAATCTTCCGCGACAAATCCCATGAGTAAGTAACGCAGACTATTTCTAGAAAATTTTTTGCCCGCAAACATAAAAAGATCACTACCGCCACTCTCGATTTCATCAGGTGATAAAATATTTAATTCATCTTCTTCTGATATTTCCAAACCAGAAATTTCATCTTTAAATAAGTCATCTGATTCTACTGTAGCAATTGAAGGCGGCAATATATCGCTCTCTGGTACTATTTCTAAATACGGCGCTCCCGACTCCCGAGTTGGATAGAACCGTATTTCAGTACCTGGATAAATCCAATGTGGATTTGTCACATGAGGATTTAATGCCCAAAGCTTAGGCCAGTATTCCATATCGTTCAATACATATTGACAAATAGAAGATAGAGTATCACCTGGTTGGACAATATATAACTGAGGAGCTAAACCAGGTCTAAGTATCCCTCTAGTTTTATCTGGAGGGATCCTACCTGAAAAACCCTTTATTATTAGGCCCGGAGGAGGAACATAAGGTGCAATATAACCTCTTTCAGACCCTGGTTTTACCTTAGCTAAGGTCTTTTTAAAATGCCCACCAAATACTATTAAAACTAAAATAAATAAGAATAATTTAAAAATATATTTTTTTATCATAATTTTAAAAACCATCTTCCAACCTCTCAAGTTCCTCTTTTGCTTTTAATGCTTCTTCTGAAGATGCATGTGCTTTTATAATTTCAGACAAATGCTCTCTGGCCTGTTTAGGTTGTTTTAATTGACGGTAAGCCATTCCTCTAAAAAGCAAAACTGTCGCCTGTAAAGAAGATTTAGGAAAACGCTTCTCAAAATCAGTGGTGATTAAAATAACTTCATTATATTTCTTGGTAGTATATAATGCTTTAGCTAAATTTATATTTACTTCTTCTGCAAATTCACCTTTCGAGTACCGCTCTAAATACCTCTTATACATAGGTATAGCTTTATCTATATTTCCACTGTTTTCCAGTTTCTTCGCTTTTCTAAACAAAACAAATGCTGCATTTTGTTCAGCTAATCTCTCTGAGTTAAGTGGTTTTAATTTGGAGATTTTTTTTAAGTTTCCAGGTGTTTTACCTATCTTCAATTCTAATTCTTCAATTCTATTTTTCAATTCAAAAATTTCATCTTCAAGTATTTTAGTTCTCATACTTAGTTTTCCAAAAGACCTATAAATGGCTTCTACCTCACTATCTTTTAAAAACTTGAAGGGGGAAAAAGTTAACCTTGAAGAGTCTGCGCCTTTGAATTTCTCATGAGAGGATTTGGTCCCAGCCATGGTATTGTTATTGTCTTTCTGAGTAGAGCATGAAATAGTTATTAAATTTATAATTATTAATAGAAAACAAAACTTATACATAGGTTCCACCATAATATTTTGATTGGACTTCTTCACTTTATCATATTTACCTAAATGTCTCAAACAGTTCCCCCACTCTAATCCTCCCCTACTAGCTGGTGAGGGGATATAATACTTTTGCTCTATCCCTCAAAAGGAAATAACTCTTCTAATTTTTGGTCTAAATCAGTTGTTTTTAGTTCCCCAGATACTAAACTTCTAAACAACACCCTTAAAACCTTGGTGACATAATCTTGTGTTTCACCTTTACTTACCAAAGAGTTAACAATGTTATTAAAAAACTCTCTATTTTCTTTTCCCGTACTGGTATCACTCCTTCTATCTTTCCCCAAAATGATCATGGTAGATCCACAAGTACAATCTAGGAAATTAGCTACAACTATCTTATCAGATAGCCTAGAATCAACCTCCATAAACAAGTCTGCTTGATAGTCCTTCAAATTGTAGATGTCTCCTGTTGTTGACTTTACACTTTCCAATATCTCCTCAAAACTGTTGTAAATCTTTTTACAAGAAGAACATTGCTTGGGAAAAATTGATTCATA
>CAZJDM010000173.1:0-8713 GCA_964544765.1 uncultured bacterium | reverse complement strand
GAACTTGCGTTTCGAATTTTTATTTTTTAACCAGAAAAGAAAAAACGCCAGCGCTAGAGTGGTGATTAATGTGCCGAATAAACCAAGTAAAAACAATTGTAGCATAATGTTGACACCTGTTATGAAATACTAAGCTGTTTTTTGAATTTTCCTTTCATTATTAGATAATAATTCAGTTCCTTCTTGGATCGGGAAGATTATGGAAAAGGTTGTCCCTTTATTAACCGAGCTTGTTACCTTAACCTTGCCATTATGGTTGTCAATCATGTGTTTGGTGATGTAAAGACCTAACCCTGTTCCATCATATTGTTTTTTGGTTGAGAACATATAGCCAAATATATTAGGAAGATTTTTTCGTGAAATTCCTCGACCATTATCCTGAATAATTAACTTAATATTTGCATTATCATTATCATTATCATTGTCATTGTCATTGTCATTGTTATCTACATCGCCATCATGATCCAGCATGGTTTTGATGGTTATCTCTCGATTTTGATCAAGGTTGTCCGGATCAAAAGATTCGATACTATTTAAAATAATATTATGAATGATGGATTGAATCTGGGGTTCACTGGCTGAAAAGTCGGGCATTTGATCATAAAGGGAGGTATGAAGAGTGATGTCTCTATTTTTTAATTCTTTGGTAATCAGCGTCAATGAACGTTTAATAATTTCGTTAAGGTTATGTGATTTTTTAGGAGTAGAGAAATCATCTTTTAAATAGGACTTCAGTTGATTTAAGAGACATTCAATTTTGGCAAGCCCCTGATCGAGCCTATCGGTAGAATCTTTTATCATTGCGAGATCTGGTTCAGGTTGGTTAAGTTCCTCCTGTAAGCAAGATGTAATTAGTCGTATTAATGAAGCAGGGGAACTCAATTCGTGTAAGATACCGGCTGACAATTTGCCCAAATTAATGGTCTTGAGAGCGGTAAATTGACTATCAAGTATATCTAAAGGGGAACTGTCAGTTCTATCTAATGATTTTTTAGTCTTCATAATAAAGTAGATATTTAGATAAAAAGGTTAAATAAATTATAACAGTATTACATAAAAATAACATGTACGATTTAAATTAGAAACAATTATTTCAAGAACCAGTTGGATGTTTTGAAGGTCCATGTTATCAAGATGTGGTTGTATTGTGTGCAGGAAACAGTGGTGAAATATACACCACACTTTCCAGCGCATAATTTATGACTAAATTGGCCAGGAGGTTTTTTAATTAAGGGTTTATGGATATTTATTTTATTTGTAGTTTTGTTAGTTTTGTATATATGGGTGGTGCAAAAATTTCCTTTTCCGTTTTCTTTTTCTTACTTTGATCATTCGGCAAGTTTGGAGTCTGATACAGATGTATCATTGAATGATCAAAAAGAGAAAATCAAAAAAGCTATTGAAACCGAATTGGAAAGTGTTTATCGTATAAACACTAATTTAACTAAAAAAGAGATTGTTGATAGACTTTTTACATATGTAATTAGTTTTAGACCCGAGGGATCTTTAAGGGTAAGTCCTTGGACCTATAAGATGATCAAAAATATTTTTCAATCATATATGGGTTTTTTGTTTTGTCAGAGTGAAGATTATCTTTGGGAGTGTATTGATCATAAGCATCCTTTTGTACCATCTAGTCGCTCTTTTTATCGAATTGATTCTATGAGTGGATTGGATGACCCGGTAATTATTCAACAACCTTTTAAAGCACGATTATTATTTTCTCAACATATGTCACATGATAAGGGACCAACTAAGGGACCAACTTTATATTATCATCTGATGAAATTGCTGCAGTCTGCTCGAAAGGAGATATTGCTTAATATGTATGGTGTAAGGGGGTTGCCGGGCTTGGCTCAACTTCTAAGGCAAAAGATTAAAGATGGAATCAAGGTCAAAGCTGTTTTTGACAAACTCTCGCCTTATCAAATTAGAAAGAAAAAAAGAGGTAAATTTCATTTTGTGGGAACTCCTTTATTGATCGAGGCTTTAAATAATGGTGCAAGTCAGGGTGAGGTGACCATGAACAATGTTAATCTGGAGAGTAATGGTGTGGGTTATATTATGCATAATAAGTACATTGTTGTTGACGGTCATACAGTATGGACCGGAACTGCCAATTTTACAAAATCTTCGTTAGTAGAGGAGAGAAACGCTAATACTGTGGTGGTTATTAATGATTCACATATAGCTGATAGTTATCGTCAAGAGTTTTGGGAAATGTTTGGTTATTCTGGTTATAAGGGGCGCTTCCATCGTAAGAAGAAACCTAACACTAAAAGGAACTTTTATTTTTTTTCTGATCATATTCAAGTACGCCTTTTCTTTGCACCTACTGATGATGGTGAGCATCGGGCTATTTTGCCGGCTTTATATCAAGCTAAGAAGAACATTCGCATTTCAATGTTTAGCTCGGGATATGGAGAGATTGTTCATGCTTTACAAGCCGTGGTAGAATGGGGTGTTAGGGTGCAGGTGATTTTAGATGAAAGACAGGTTATGAATTGGAATTCGTGGATCGTTCCTTATAAGTATGGAAAGTTACGCAATAAGGGACATAGTAAAGGACATAACAAAAGATATAGCAAGAGATATAGAAAGGGATATGGCAAGAGTTATAATAGGGGTCGATATTTTACCAGTATATGTGAAACTAGGTCATACAATGATCAACGGCCTGATTTAGGAGGTATGGAAGTTAGGGTAGAAAATTGGCCCGGTTTAAATCATGAAAAGGTAGGAGTAATAGATGACAGGGTTATTATCATAGGGTCGCAAAACTGGAGCTATAATGGCAATAATAGAAACGATGAGAATTTAATCTTAATTGAAAAACAACAAGGAACACCTTTAAAGATGATTTTGGACTACCAAGATCGTTTTAGAGATATGTGGAACGATTTAAATCATCGTCACGTCAAGGATTGTAAGGCCTTTGGTTATTAATTAATTTAACGCGGTGTGCAGGTTTCACTTACACACCCCGCTGTTTAAGTGTTGAGTTGTTATCGATTATTGTGGAGGAGGTAACTGTTGCTGTTGAGGTTGTAGTGGTTGAGGTTGAGGTATTCCAACCCTTTGGAGGCATTCAGCTTGCATTCTTTGGAGATCTGGACAAGCTACAGGGGGCACGAGCATTCCGCAAGCTAATGTTACTTCATCTCTTCCCCAAAGAGGTAATCCACGACAGATAAATTCGTTATTTATAATATTTCCTACTTGCAAGGCTCTAAAATACTCGGTATCACCATTATTGTAAACATACGCTGGCAGATTGAACATTTTGTCATAGGCAAAACTTTGCGCGTTAATATCAATGGCTGTTTGAGTATCTTGTTGACATCTACGTTTACACTCTAATCGAAGGATCTCTTGGTTAAAAATTTGAATTCCCTGATCAAATGGAGGCGGAATGGCTACAAATACTTTATTCTCCTCTGATGATTTTCTGTCGAGTGGTTCAACGACATCTGTCACGTTCTTCTGTTGAGTTTCTGATGGAGCTTCTTCAGTTTTGGGTGGAGTTAACCAAGCTGTAATGGTTAAGTGATAAAGTTCCTGAGGTTCACCCATTTGCTGAATATTACAAGTTCCTCCTGTTCCTTCAAACCCTCTTTTAGCATCTTCTACAGCGTAAGAACAATATGGTTGGGTATTAGTGGCTGGACCTTGTAATCTTAGTACAACTCTTTCCAAATTAGTACATCTTGCTTGAATTTTCACTCTAATTGCAGGCATTTGAAGACTATTTTGAGTAGGAATGATTTCTATATGAGAACCTTGGTTTCTTAGAGTATCCTTAGTACAAATGCCACCTTGGGTGCTTTGTATTGATTGTCTCCACATATCTGGTTGCTGAAATGGCTGCATTGTGGGTGCTGGAGGATATTGAGTTAATCCACCTTTCTTGGTTTTAGGTGGATCATCTTCGCAAGAAACTATTGTTAAAGACATAATAATTAATAATAAAAATACAACAATATGATTTATATAATTAAATATGGATTTCATGTGTATACCTCCCCACATAATTATCGCTATAGATGGTTTCGGAATATTCTTGAAAAACTTGAGAGAAAATTGATAAATGTCCAGCAAAATTAGCTTATAAATTCTTATATTGATAAATTCACATCAATTGTTGAAAAAGCCGCTTTTTAAATTTTTTTTGAGGGTAAAAGAGGTTGTTAGACACGTAACACCTCTATTTTGCTTAAATTTTAATCAAAAAAAAATGTTGTTTTATTCTTGTGAATTTATTATAAATAATGCAATCATGACTGGTGAAAAAGATTTAATTATATGTAAAATTCCATGTAAGAAATTTAAGGCTTACATTGATAGATTCTTTGATTCTAATAAATATCATGGGGTTGTCAATATCCCTGAGTTATTTTCTATTAACTCCCTTGGTAAGAATCTTTCAATTAGTAAAAATGGATATGGTACCGTTACAATTGAAATAGAACCTGAAGAAGATGATCCTGTTGATTCTCTACCAGAATTTGTTACCCAAAAAATCAAAGAGGAAGATGTCAAAGAACTTTATCAGTATATTGTTGATAAAATACAGGTTCCTTATTTCAGAAAGGCCTTTACCGGAGCCGATTTTAATTGGGATACATAGTATAGATAGTGTAGATTACAATTTACATATACAATAAGAAAAAATACTTATATTAATATCTAAAATTTTACTCTATTTCTTTTTTAAATTTTCTAATTCTTTGATATTATAGAATAAACAATAGGTACTAAAGTGTCTGGTAAATACACCGATTAGTTATTTTAGGAAACGGACCAGACTGGAGGAAATTTTGGGTCGTTTGGAAAGAATTAAAGAAAAAAGAGTAAGTATTTTAAGACAAATAGCCAATGAGCTAAGTCCATTTATGTTTCATGATTATAAAGATTACTTGCAGCGTCTTTATTACCTAATAAAGGATAAACAGCAGGATTCATATTCTTGGATAATATTTACAGAAGATCTGGGGTTGGGTGTATGTAATGCTGCTTGGTTAATAGCTAACGGTAAAAGAAAAATGACAGAACATACCCTTAACCTCATTCTCAAGAGTCTCAATCTAAGTGGTACACAAAGAAAGTATTTTAAAATTTTGCGATTATATACCAATTGTACAGATATTAAAGAACGAGAACACTTTTTAAGTCAGTTACTGCAGATAAAAAAACAATCTTTAACAGGGACCAATCAATTGGAGCTGGATTTTTTTAGCGAGTGGTACCATGCGGTAGTATTTGAAATGGTGGGATTACCAGGTTTTAAATCAGATCCTAGATGGGTTGCTGAACATGTGTCTCCACCTATTACTGTCAAAGAGGCTCAAAGCAGTCTGAAATTATTGGAAAGGCTAAAATGTATTAAGATGGAGGAAGGCACGCGGCAATACGTGAAAGCTATGAGTGATTTTAATACAACCGATGAGGTCTCATGGCTGGGAATAAAATATTATCATAAAAAGATGATGGATTTGGCTAAAGAAGCTATGGATCAGGTAGAATCTAAGAATCGAGAAATTAGTAATACATCTATGACAATATCCAAAAAAACCTTGCAAGTTATAAAGCAGGATATTCGTGCATTTCGACGATACTTGAATTATTTGGCTCAAAAAGAAACCAATCCAGAAGTGGTGATTGCCATAAATATTCAGATGTTTCCTTTAACTGAATTTATAGAAACAAATATTGAGGGAGATGATAATGGTTAGTGAATTTCAAAAATTGATAAAATATCTTTCGTTAATTATCTTTTGTTTGTGTAGCTATAGTTGTGATGTGAATGAAAGTAGTACAAACGATTCAAAAAAGACCGGAAACTCTGAAATAAATCAAGCCAGTGAAGGAGTAAATGCTGGAAATTCGGGCGATGAAGATGTTAATAGAGTGGTAAATGCTGGAAATCCAGGAGATGAAGATGTTAATAGAGTAGTAAATGTTGGAAATCCAGGAGATGATGATACTAATAGAGCGGTAAATGTTGGAAATCCGGGTGATGCCTTTGTATCTTTATACATACAAGACGCTCCTCTTCATAAAGCTAAAGAATTTTATGTAAGAGTCAAAGGTGTTAAATTTTATCTTGAGCCTCAGTATCAAAATTCAGAGGATGTAGGGCATGTTAAAGTAAACTTATTAACAACTGCAACCATTAATTTGTTGAAATTCGATCAGGTAGATTCTCGTTTAATTTTGAGAGAAGCTCCAATACCAGAAGGAACCTATAAAGAAATGCGACTTATACTGGATGCTGGTAATCCGTCGTGGGTAATTGATTGGGATGACAATAAGCTTCCTGTAGCGGTCATTAGTTCCGATTATTATACTGGTACTAGTGGCGCACAAAAAGTACTATCGTCCAATCATACCGATCCAGAGTTTGCTTTTACGGGTTTGAATATGGTGGTAAAAGCTGGCCAGAAGAGTGTTTTTACCGCTGATATTGACCTTAGGAATTTATTAATATCGGCAGAAGACTTTTATGAAGGGCAAGCGGGTAAAATTAATACCAATAAAAAATCATTTTTAGATAAATATTTAAATAAGTTCGGTTTGCAGAATGCGGCCTATCTATTGCAAGGAGTCGCTAAACAAATGGCATTGTTTGGAAAAAAGGATGTTGGACAATTATCGGGCGAGGTATCTCTTGCGGTGGATGTTATTTTTGCGTGTATTCATAACGATGCTTCTATTAGAAGTTTAGCTAATGGAATCAATCATCTGTATTCAGATCCGGATTGTGTTACTGGTTCTTTTAGCGGTATCCCGGTTAGAGAGGGTAAATTTTCTACTACCTTGTTTCCAGGTAAATACCGAATTGCTTTTACTAATATGAATACGACAGATGATCCTTTGGGCGAAGATGTTTACGTATATAACAAAGAGTTTGAAATAATTAAGGAACAAACCACTAATCTGATTATAAATAATCAGAATGTTGAAACTGAAACGGCAAAAGACTAAATTAAACTGATTTAAACTTAGTTGGACTAAGCAGGACTAAGCTTCAATAAATCTGTATTTGATTTTTCAATTGCCTTTCAAAACAATTTCAAGTAAAAAGAATTGGTTAAAGGCGTCGGAGAGGTGTCCGAGTGGTCGAAGGTGCACGCTTGGAAAGCGTGTGTTCCGTAACAGGAACCGGGTGTTCGAATCACCTCCTCTCCGCCACATATCAATGTTATAAAGTTTTCAGACGATAAGATGTCTTGAAATAAAGAATGCTGCGGGAATGTAATTGTGTAATGTCTCATTTGAAGTCTTTTGCGTGAGTATGTGAAGGTCGGTTTTTCTTAATTTTTTGAATCTGTTTCACATTTGTTTCACATGACATGTTTGGCGAAAGTTGTGATCGGCTATTTGCCAACAACTTGTAATTTGGGTAGGTTGTCTATCTTGTTTGCAATGGACTTCAATCTGTTGTCTGTTCGATGAATGTACTTGGAAGTGCATGATAGGCTTTTATGGTTAAGTAACCTTCTAATATCCTCAGCTGTAGCGCCTTGTTCAATATACAATTCCGTTGCTGAATGACGTAATTCATGTGCGGTTACAACTTTTGTCTTAGCCTCTAAACAAAATTTTTTTAGCATTTTGGCGAGGGTATTGTAAGATACCATATCGTTATTAATCCCTTGAGCTACAAAATCCCCAGATTGTCTATCTTTAGATCTTTCTATTAAAAATTCTTTTAATA
This sequence comes from uncultured bacterium, assembly GCA_964544765.1. Lineage (GTDB taxonomy): Bacteria > Bdellovibrionota_B > Oligoflexia > CAYFLR01 > CAYFLR01 > CAZJDM01. Next base: position 996 of record CAZJDM010000173.1, on the reverse strand, counting down.
GTGGAGGCATTGGAACCCATGTCCATTTTTTGCCTTTCGGAAATTCTTGGAAAACACCTATTTTGTTAAGAAAAGTAGCTCTTATTAATATTTGATTGTTAGAAAAATCAACTGAAGACCATTTTAAGGCTTGCATTTCTCCTGGCCGCATACTTGTAAGGGCCATCAACCATATAGGTGTTCCAAAGTGGTGATTCCTTACATGTAACAGAAGTTTCATGAGTTCTTTAGGGTGGAGAAATTCTCTTTCTTTCGGGACTAATTTAGGTCGTAGGCGGCGAATAACCGGATTTTTATCCAGTAATTCCAGATAGTGAATTGCATCATCAAACATTTTATGAAGTAGATTATAGACATGTAGACTAGTTTGATTAGAAAGTCCTTTTGTTTTAAGAATGGTTAGAATAGTTCCAATATCGACAGCTTGTAATTTATTGATTGAACGTTTTCCAATTATGGGCATGATATAATCTCGAATCATTTGATCTTGAGATATTATCCAACCTTCTGAAACACTCTCACGGCAAGTTAATTTCCATTTTTCTAGAAAATCGGCAAATGAAAGTCCTTTTTGATCTGATCGTAAAGCAATTTTTCCAGCATATTTTTGAGTTTGTATCTTTCTTTCGTAATTTTTTGCATCGACAAGTCTTTCAAAACTTTTACTAGGGAAATATTTTCCGTATTGATCTCTAACTCTAACCAGGTATTTTTTCTTACGGTTAACTGTGGTTATTGACATTTTTTACCTCCAAACCGCAAGATAGCCGCTTCTTTGTTGACATATTTAATTATCAAAGAACACATACGAACACTCATTTATATTACATTAAGAATAGCATTAATCAAATCAATTATCTAACTGAGGAACGAGACTAGAATCACTAAACAATTTTAATTCATCTATACTAAACACCAATTTCCTACCATGCTTCCGAAATGGTGTTATTTACTACGCTATACTGACCGACTTTTTCTACAATAAACAGAACAAAA
>CAZJDM010000172.1:0-8731 GCA_964544765.1 uncultured bacterium | reverse complement strand
AGACAAGTTAAATTTCTGGATGGATAGGATTAAGGAGATAAGCGAATATGAGCAAAAAACTACCCGTTAGTATTGTTCTAAAGGCCGTTGATAAGTTTTCAAAACCAATAGCTAATGCTACTAGGAACATGAATAAAATCACAGGCCCAATTCAAAGTGCTACTAGGAGCTTTAAACCACTTCAGAAAGCTACTGTCATAACCAAAAGGAAAATGCGCCTACTTGGTCAAACTAAGCCATTTAAGGTTATGTCTGCTAGTATAAACAAAGTAACGGCTCAAATTAGACAGATGAATAACGCCTATTATCTAACCAAGTTACGTATAGGAGAAGCTACTAGGTCCTTAAGACGATTTGGTCATAGAGCTAAGAACATTGGGACAAAAGCCTCTATAGGTTTAACCTTGCCAGTAGGATTATTTGGTGCCTCTACCATTAAAACAGCTGCTAACTTTGAACTGGCTATGAATAAAGTTCAAGCTTTAAGTGGTGCCACTAATAATCAATTTAAAGCACTACAAGAACAAGCAAAAAAACTAGGAAGTACAACCCAGTTTTCGGCATCACAAGCTGCTGATGCAATGGGTTTTTTGGCTATGGCTGGATTTAAGACTAATCAAATCCTAGGAGCTTTACCAGGTACACTAGAACTAGCTGCCTCCGCTCAAATGGATTTAGGTGAGTCCGCTGATATCGTCTCTAATATTTTGACCGGCTATAAACTTGAAGTAAAAGAACTATCTAGAGTTAATGATGTCTTAGTTAAAACCTTCACAAGCTCCAATGTTAATCTTCAAATGCTAGGAGAGTCATTTAAAAAAGTAGCTCCTGTCGCATCATCTATGGGTATTAAATTAGAAGAAACCGCCGCAGTAATAGGAACTTTAGGTAATGCCGGTATTCAGGCGGAAGAAGCAGGCACAGCAGTTAGAAATATGCTTATAAGTCTTGCCAAACCAACCACAGAAGCTAAGGAGGTTTTAAGTAAATTAGGTATCCCAAAAGATAATATCATTGATTCTAAGGGCAATGTTAAATCGTTAATTACGGTAATTAAAGAGTTTGAAAATGCAGAAGCCAATGCTTCCGATTTAGCGTCAGTCTTTGGTAAAAGGGCAGGTCCTGTATTTGGTGCTCTCATAGGTCAAGGTGCTAAATCGGTTAAGGATCTTAAAAATCAACTTCTTAATTCCACAGGAACAGCTAATCGTATTGCCCAGGCTCAAATGAAAGGAGCGATGGGAGCGATAAAGACCTTTAAAAGTGCCTTAGAGGGATTACAAATAAGCATTGCCAGTAGTGGATTACTGGAGGTTTTTACTAATATTACTAAAAAGATATCGAGCTTCATTCAAGGTCTTTCAAAATCAAGTCCTGAAATGCTCAAATGGGGAACCATAATAGGAACGGTAGCGATAGCATTAGGCCCAATGTTAGCTGCTATCGGATTTATGGCTACAGGTATTGGGTCATTAATGCCGGTTATAGGAGGCATAGCGGCTATGTTTACAGTGTTAATCAGCCCTATTGGTGCAGTAGCGGCATTAATTGCGGGATTGGGAACAGGAGCATATGTCCTCATTAGTAGATGGAGTAAGGTAAGTAAGTTTTTTACTAGTTTATGGAAAGGAATAAAATCAGAATTTAATGATGGGGTTGCTATTATTAATGATAAGATAACGGGTACAATCGAGTTAGCCAGCAACTACATTACATCTACTATAGCTAAGATAAAGAAGCTTTTTAATACCACTGTTTCCTCTATAACATCTAAGTTTAAAACCCTGAGCAGTTATCTACCAGACTTTCTAAAGAAAAAGATAGGATTTAATATAGAGGCTTCAAGCAATATCAAGCAAGCTACTGGAATTAAGCCCGCAGGTCCAGTAGGAGCAACTAAGATAATCAAAAATAATTTAACCAATCAAACAACAAAAAGAATTGAAAAAGGAGCCTCATTAAAGGTCAGCTTCGAAAATATGCCCAAGGGTGTCAGGGTGCAAGAGGGCAAAAACGAAGGGGTTCCCCTTGATCTATCGCTTGGCTACACAATGGTGACTCCATGAACTACAAAGATAAACTCAGAAGAGCCAGCTTTAGAGGAGTTTGTTTTGAGGTAGAAAAACATGAAGCTGGTTTTGGTAGACGAACGGCTATTCATGAATATCCTGCCAGAGACCTACCCTATACTGAAGACTTAGGCAGAAAAGCCAGATCCTTTACTATCGAGGGATTTATTATTGGAAATGACTATTCATTTAATAGGGATCGGTTAATTACGGCTTGCGAAATGGATGAACCCGGATCATTAGTACATCCTTATCTTGGAACCAAGAAAGTTGTTTGTACAGAATGTAAAATCAAAGAATCATCCGAAGAAGGGCGAATTACTCGTTTTAGCATGACCTTAATTGAAGCGGGCTTAAAGCAATTACCAGCCTTCAATATTGATTATCTGCAAAAGATAACTGCTATTAGTGATCGTATTTCATCGTTACTAGGTGATTATTTTACTTCTAATTTCTCCATATTAGATATGCCAGCTTATGTTGTGGGAGCTGCTATGGATTTGTATAAAATGGCTTTGGATGCCATAGATGGTTTAGTAAAAGGAATAGCTGTTAACATAGAGTTTTATGCTGATATTCAATTTGAGCTAAAGAAGATAAGAGATAAACTTCCTAATAAGATTTATGAAAGCGAGGTGATGGCAAATGGTTTAGGAAGCTTGTTCAAAAAGCTAACTGATACCAATGAGATTGACTTCTCGCCATTATTTTCTTTTGGTGATGAACCTACTTTTTCTACCAACTCAACCATAACTAGTGGAATGCAGAAAACAAATCAAAAGGTCCTTACTGACTACATCAGAACAATAGCTGTTGTAAGTTCTGTTAAAAATACTGTGACTAAGTCGTATGATACATATGATGAAGCAGTTAAGGAGAGATCTAAAATAGCTTATTCTATCAATGAGAGAATGGAGGAGATACCAGATGATGAAATCTTCAGTGCATTACAGGAATTAAAATCAGATCTTCTAAGGGCTGTTCCTGAACCTAATAAAAGCTTACCCAGAATTGCAACCCATGAAATAAATCAAACCGTCCCTTCACTGGTACTTGCTTATGATCTCTACGGATCACTTGATTTAGAGAAGGACATAATAAGACGTAATAAAATTGACCATCCTGGTTTTATAAAAGGTGGACAAATATTGGAGGTGGTTAGTGCAAAATGAAGTCTCCATTACCGTTAACGGACTTAAATACACTGGTTGGCAAACAGTAAATATCAAAAGAACTATGGAAGCTATCAGTGGTTCTTTCTCTTTAACGGCCACTTCAATACCTGATGAATATGAATCGATACCAACTATCAAACCAGGATCTAAAAGTTCAGTTTTTATTGGCACTGATATTGTATTGACTGGCTATATTGATGAGATCTTTGTAAACTATGATTCTCATAATCATAACATTACTATTAATGGCAGAGATAAATCCGCTGATTTAGTTGACTGCTCAGTTACAAATACACCTGGATCATGGTCCAATCAAACGATTACTCAAATTGCCAAAGAACTCCTTTCTCCTTTTGGTATTCCGGTTGAAGAAAAAGTTACGGTAAATACAATTGAAAGTCACAGCGCTGATCAAGGAGAAACTGTCTTTGAATGTTTGGAGAAAGCAGCAAGAAAAACTGGTGTTTTATTAGTGTCTGACGGTGAAGGAGGAATTGTTATAACTAGAGTTGGTAATCAAAGAGCCTCTGAAAGTTTAGAACAAGGAAAAAATATCAAATCTTTATCTGCCAAATTTAGTCATAAAGACCGGTTTAGTAGATATATCATCAAAGGATTAAAGACTGGTAACGATGAACAGTGGGGAGAAAAAACCAATCAATTTGCTGAAGTAAGTGATTCAGCCATTAAGCGGTTTAGACCATTGATAATAAATGCAGAAACTCAGGTAGATGAAAAGTCATGCCAAGATAGGGCTAATTGGGAAAAAACAGTTAGAGAAGCAAGGTCAAGCAAAATAACCGTTGCTGTTCAAGGATGGAGACAAAAAGATGGTAGGTTGTGGAAACCCAATCTTTTAACTAATATTTCTTCACCTTGGGCCAATTTAGATAACGATATGCTTATTAGTGCTGTTACTTTTTCTAAAGATCATAATGGAACTGTTACCATATTAGAACTAACTAATCCAAGTGCTTACAAGCTTCAATCTACAAGTAATACATCCAATACAAAGGATTTAGGATGGTAGAAATACTACGTAGATTCTTGGCTCCCCTTCAAAGACGAATAATGCTTATAATTGGCAGAGCTGTAATTAAAGCTGTTAATGATGATAGTAAAATGCAGGCTCTTCAAATATCTCTACTAAATGGTGAGTTACGAGATGGGGTTGAAAGGGTCCAAAATTATGGTTTTACTTCTCATCCTCATAATGGAGCTGAGGGGGTATGTTTATTTGTTGGTGGTGACCGTTCACATGGATTAGTAATTGCTGTTGATGATAGGCGTTATAGGTTGAAAGGACTAAAACAAGGAGAGGTGGCTATTTATTCTGATGAAGGGGATTCCATTGTATTAAAGAGAGGTAATGAAATTGAGATAAATACTAAGCATTTTGAAGTTAATACAAAGACGGTGAAAATTTCTAATGGTAAAGACGATTTAATATCTGTGATTTCTAGTTGGATGGATGCGGTTACTGAAGCTAAGACTATGACCCAAGGAGGCCCTCAACCATTAGTGAGCCCTAAATTTGAAGTGACAAAGCAGCAACTTAAAGAATTCCACCGGGATCGTTAAATAAGGTAGTAATTAATCCAATAACCATACTTCTTTGACTCATAATATCAACATTGTTTTCTGTTTGCACAAACATTGAGCAGTTGACTGAATGTTTAATCGATTAGTGTAATGTAATGTAAAACGTTTATGTAATTATATTACGTTACATTACACTTATTACACCTCTCATTTAAAAATCAGAATAACAAACTGAAGGTCATTATTTTAACTTCAGGAATGAGATCTCTATGTCTGATGTCGCGCTAAAATACCAATACCAGCAACTAGAGATATCTCTATCTAACGACCTACTACTAGACAATGGACTAGAAACGGCAATTATCCTTTCTCTATTCACCGATACTAGAGTCAATGAATACCCTAACGATGCAGACAAACAAGGCTGGTGGGGAGATTTATTTACCGACCAACTCAATGACCAAATAGGCTCAAAGCTATGGCTCTTACAAAGAGAAAAAAGAACAAATGAAACCCTCAATAAAGCAGAAGATTATGCATTAGACGCTCTTAAATGGATAATTGATGATGGAGTTGCAGATTTCATTGAGGTTAGGACCGAATATCAAAAGGACCTAATAGTACTTAACATCTCTATTCACCAACCTTCTAAAACCAAACAATTCAGATATGCCCTTAATTGGCAAAATCAAATGGAGAAATTATGAGTTACAAAAGACCGTCATTAAAAGAATTAATTGATCGCATTCAAGCCGATCTAATTGCCCATTTAGAAATACAAACCGCAGTTTTACGAAGAGCCTTTGTTCGAGTAATCGCCAGAGTCATGGCCGCAGCTGTATATCTTCTTTATGGTTATATTGATTGGATACTAAAACAACTTTTTCCCGATACATCAGAAAAAGAATATTTAGAAAGACAAGCTTATATATTCGGTGTCAGTCGTAAAGCCGCTGCATTTGCAGAAGGAGAAGTTATCTTTACCGGTCAAGATGGTGCAATTATTCCCAAATCTACCACTATTCAGAGAGATGATAGCATCAAATATGAAACTGATGAAGAAATAAGCATCTCAAACAAAGAAGCTCATATACCCGTAATATGTAAATCATTTGGAGATATAGGTAATTGTGAAGCGAATACAACATTAACCTTAGTTTCTCCAATTGAAGAGATTAATTCTGAGTGTACGGTATCAAAAAAGGGTATTACTAGCGGTAAAGATGAAGAAAGTGATGACAGTCTTCGCAAAAGACTACTTGGTAGAATAAGAAATCCTCCTCATGGAGGTAGCTACAATGACTATTTAGCGTGGACCTTAGAAGTTCCTGGAGTGACCAGAGCATGGATATTTCCTTCTCGTATGGGTGTTGGTACTATTGGGATCACTTTTGTAATGGATGGTAATGATAATATTATTCCTGATAACAAGGCTATCCAATTAGTTCAAGATTATATTGATGAAAAAAGACCCGTTACAGCTGAAGTCTTTGTTTTCAAGCCCATTCCAGTAAAAATAGATTTTAAAATTAAGGTGAAACCTAATAACCAAATTGTCCATATTGCCATAGAAGCCAATTTAAGAGATTTACTAGGCAGAGAAGCCGAGCCTGAAGGAACTATTTTTCTAAGTCATTTAAGGGAAGCAATATCCAAGTCACCTCATGAAGTAGATCATACTCTACTATATCCAACGACTGATATTGTTCTTAAAACAGCACAAATAGCGGTAATAGGTAAGATAGAATGGATTTAGACGCTTATACAAAACAATTACAATCCTTATTTCCAAGAGGCTTTGCGTGGAACTTAAATCACAACTCTAATTTAACAAAACTCTTAAAAGGATTAGCTGAAGAATTAGTAAGGGTTCATAAAATGGCAGAAAGGTTATTTGATGAAGCAGATCCAATTATGGGCATTATGACCATAGTTGATTGGGAGAGAATGACGGGTATAGATACTGATAAGAGAGTTGATCTTGACAAAAGAAGAACTGTTATAGCTGCTAAGATGGCTTTAAGGGGTGGTCAAACCAAAAGCTATTTCAGTCGTATTGCCAATCTATATCAGCCTGATAGCGAGATTAATATTACAGAATATAAACCCTTTAGAATTGGTAAATCAATTGCAGGAGATCCGGTTAATAATGAAAGGTGGACTCATATCTGGAAAATAGAAGGGTTAAAAACAAAACTTCACTTTACTATGCGAAGTGGAGAAAAGGTAGGTAGGGCATTAAATAACTTTGACTTAGAGGATCATTTAAATGAATTGGTACAGCGTTTTAAACCGGCTCATTCAATAGCGATTCTAGGTTATAAGGAAGAAAGATGAAAAGAATTGACGCTCCAGGCCATGTTAATAATAGGTTTCATGATGGTAATCCAACTTTAGGTATGCAAGGAACTATATTGAGTGCTGATTGGTTAAATACGGTTCAAGAAGAATTAGCTGGCACTATTGAGAAATCTGGTATGGTGTTAGATAAGTACGATAATAATCAACTCTACGAAGCAATTAACAAACTAGCCAAAAACCAATTTAATGAAAGTCTTGCCATCAAGGACAAACCCTTATCAATCAAGGTTAATACTGATTTAATAGAATCTGACCTTACTACCAGTCTTATAAACACTACCGAAATTATAGAAGTGAGATATGCCCTGTCTGTCACTAGTAATATCAGCGCAGGTCTTGGTATTAGTGTTTATTTAAATAATAAAGAAATTTTAACAGAGTCATATCTCTTACCCAAAGACAGACCAATTCGTATCCGTTTAACCGATATTATCAAGGTAGAAAAAGGAACCAATAAACTATCCTTACGTTGGACGGCAGATGCTGATGGAGATGACAATATTGTTAAAGTAAGTAATCGGTATTTATATCTAAGGGAGGTAAAAACCTAATGGAAAAAATGGAAATAGAGAGCTTAAAAAGAGAGTTATTAAAGGATCTGATCCCTCGCCTTGCTACACTATCCTATAATATTGGTATTGCTGCAGCACCTATTGGTACTATTGTTCCCTGGATCAACGGTTATTTTGATAAAGAAGGTCAATTCAAAGAGGCTGATATCAAACCTGATCGTGGTTGGGTAATTTGCGATGGTAGAAAATACTCGCATAAAGAATCAAAGCTATATCCTCTTAGTGAAGAACGTTATTTACCGGATCTACGAGGTAGATTTTTAATGGGATCTGATTTTAGTATGATTGGTCAATTTGGAGGGACTAATAACGCAGAACATCACCATATAACAGACGATAAATTACAGTTAATTAACTTCAAACACAGCCACCCTATGCCTCATGTGCATAACTTCAAACACGATCATACTATTCCACCTCATACTCATAAATGGAGCGAAGTAAGAACGGGATATGATCCTAATTTTAAACGAAGCAATTTTTTTCTTGTAAGTACCAATGACAATGATCCTGGTAAAAAAAATGACCCAATGAACACAATTACGCTAAATAGAATGACCTCTGTTTTTAGAGTTCAAAAAGGTGAGGACTATTTAGCGACTCAAGAATCTGGTGCTTGGGTAGAAGGAACTTACTACACTCGCGGTAACATCGGAGCAGATAGTACCAATGAAATAAACAAAACTACTGGCCCTGTTAGTAGATCACACACCAAAGAAAGTCTAAATAAAGGTCATAATTTCCAACATAACCACCAAACGGTTAAACAAATAGAAGGTCAAGATAATCGACCAGAGTATTTCAGCTGTGTCTACATAATGAGAGTCTTTTAAGGAGAAAAGAAAATGTATGAAAGATGGAATCAGTGGATTAGTATTTTTCCCAGTGAAGTAAGACGAACATTTATATTTCTATTTATTTCAGTATGTGCAGGAATTGCTAGATGTTTAGTTACTTCTAACTATCGACCAGTGTATTTTATTAGAGGTTTATTTTTAGCGGCTTTTGCTGG
>CAZJDM010000171.1:0-8763 GCA_964544765.1 uncultured bacterium | reverse complement strand
AAAAAAAGCAGTCGCTATAGCACTGCGAAATCGTTGGCGTCGACAGCAAATTAAAGGAGACTTAAAAGACGATGTATCTCCTAAAAATATTATCCTAATTGGACCAACGGGTTGTGGTAAAACAGAGATTTCCCGTAGATTGGCCCGAATTTCTAAATCACCCTTTTTTAAAGTTGATGCTACCAAATATACTGAAGTTGGCTATGTAGGAAAAGATGTCGAATCAATGATTCGTGATTTAACCGAACTAGCGGTACGGTTAAAAAAGACCGAGGCAAGTGAAAAAGTTGAAAAGAAAGCAAAGAACAAAGCTATAAAAAGAATTATTGAACGATTGAAGAAAAAGGACAAGAAAAAGAATGGATCTCTATTCAATCAACCCAATGAAACAGTTATGGAGGTATTTCCCTCTGGTGAAATACATAAACAAGAAATATTGAGTGACAGCGAACTAAAAGAAAAGATCCTAAACGGAGAAATGGATGATATCGAAATTGAATTATCAATTGAAGAAAATAATATTCCCCCTATGGTAGAAATATTCTCACCAAGTGGTGGATTTGATGATATGAACATGCAAAATATGCTCGGATCGATTCTTCCCAAGAAAAGAAAAAATAAAGAAATAAAAATAAAAGAAGCGTTGCCTATATTAATTAATGAAGAAACCCATAAATTAATAGATACGGACCGAGCTCAAAGAGAAGCTTTAGAAGCTGTTGAACAAAATGGAATTATTTTTTTGGATGAAATAGATAAAATAACTACTCAGGAAAAAGCTGGAGGACCAGAGGTATCCCGAGAAGGGGTCCAAAGAGATTTATTACCTATAATAGAAGGCACCTCGGTCAACACTAAGTATGGTATGGTAAAAACCGATCATATTCTATTTATTGCTTCAGGAGCTTTCCATGTATCAAAGCCTAGCGATTTAATACCTGAATTACAAGGAAGGTTCCCCATCAGAGTTGAGTTAAAAGCATTAACCAAAAATGATTTTGTTCGGATATTAAATGAGCCACAAAATTCTTTAATTAAACAATACCAAGCCTTAATCGCCACCGAAGGTATAGATATTTCATTTGATGATAAAGCTATTGATACTATCAGTGAGATATCCACTATTTTAAATAATCGAATGGAGAACATTGGAGCCCGCAGATTATACGCCGTCATGGAGAAATTACTTGAAGAAATTTCTTTTAAAGCGGATGAAATTGCCAAAACAGAGAACACTATCACCATTACAGTAGATTACGTACATAGTATGCTTGATTCCATCATGGAAGACCGAGATATGTCCAAATACATCCTTTAATCAGCTCAACAATTTTGAGTTAGAATTTAAGTTAGTTCAGAATTAGAGTTGAAGTTGGAATTGGAGTTAGCTGCACATCTTAAATTATCAAATATCACGAAGAACCAAATACATTTTCAATAAGCATTTTTAACTTTTGTTTGATAATTTTATAAGAATAATGGCGCAATGCTAGTCGATAATTAGTTTCACACATGTCTTTGGCCAACTCCGGATTATCAAGAACCTCTCTAGTTAACTTGACCGTGTCGTCCATAATATAGTCATTAAACTCGATAACCTTAAATCCCTTAGGATGAATATCTAAGGCAAAGATAGTATAATTATTCACTACAATGGGCCTTCTAAAGTAAATCGCCTCTAAAAAGGCATTCCCAAAGCCCTCTATAACGGATGGATATGTAACTAAGTCCGCATAAGGATAAATATCGCCCAAACTATAAACTTTTCTACCATCCTTAGTTGTTCCACGATGTTCTTGAATTATGTCTGATGAAAAAAGAGTATTAACCTTCATTAGCTTTGCATATTGTCTTACCCGATCCTCATATTCAAAACCAGCATCTCCAGCTGCATGCGAAATAACTAATTTGGCTTTTTTTCCTAGCCTATTTACCAGTTCAATCGCATGTTCAATCCCTTTGCGCCTAACAATCCTTGTGGGTTGTAAAATAAGAAGTTCATCAGCTGCTACTCCAAGATCTTTTTTTAGGTCCCTAGTGTATTCATCTGGTTTAGCCGGAGGATTTTCAAAATCCATTACATTGGGAATAATTTTTGACCCTAAACCTCTCCTACGAGCCAGTTGATGCCTGGCTGAAGAATTTATGACCACGTGTTGGACCGAGGGGAGCGATGGAGGTAAAGCCATTGAAATATAATCCCAAACTGAATTTACGATAAGATTTTTTCTCTCCCAAGTAAAATCGTGATGATGAGCAATTACTGGAAAATTAGTTTCAGCGATGATCTCTGTAAGAGCTAATGACAAAGGGATATTCAAAGGAAAGGATAATAAGTTTTGAGGAACAAGTATATCAAGATCGAACTTTTTAATAAATTCTTTTAACTTCTTTTTAAAGATCTCTCTATGATGGTGAATCCATTTTGTTTCAGATTCTTTTCTTACAGTCTGACTAAAAAATTTGTCATGATACTCTAAGACTTCAGGATGTCTAAAATGGGCTTCTGGTACTACCATCGACCTTTCTTCAGGACGATCAGAAATACCTGAAAAGTAAAAACAAGTATGTCCCAATTCCTCGAGAACTTCTGCCCACTTTGCCACTTCTAAAGACACTCCATCAGTAGTAGCAAAACGAAAAGAAATGAAACCAATATTTCTACAAGAATTTAACTTTTTCAAAATAGCTCTCCTAACTAATTAATTATGTTATTCAATTAGTGGATTTACCTTAAGGATATTATATTCTCTAATTTGAAAAAAAATAAGTAAAAGATTAATAAAATGTCTAATATTTGATCAACTGTCTAAAATAACACTGTCTAAATATTGATCAAATACAATAATACTATTGATATATTAGTGCGTTATGCCTATTTTTGCTTGGCACTGATTTTGCTGTTATATGAATTGAGATTATGTCTCTTTATTTGAGACTTATTAAATATTTTGGGAGTATTACATGAAAATGCCACTACCAGGGCCATCATTAAGTAAAGAAGTCTTAGAAAAAGATATTTTTCGTTTCGATTTTTTGATGCGATCGGGGCAAGAGGGCAAGCATTTATTATTTGATGATTTAAAAATAAAAAAGTTTATTAATACAAGTACCAAAGAAGATAATTGGTTGTCTATAAATGATAAAAATAAACTAAAATCAATGGTAAAAACTATAGTTATTCTACCAACCATAGAGGAAAAAAAGAACTTTATCGAAACACTTAGTTTCCAAGACCAAAAACAAATATTTCAATTATATCTAAGTATGTTAAAACAATACAAAAATACCCATATTCAATAAATATTTATAAGTGCTATCGATAAAAAAATCAAATAAATACAGACAGCAATCGGTATTTAATACTAATAATTCGAATAATGGGTTAAATATTTAATAAACGTGGTCGTTAACCTTGACGTGGGCATGGGCGTGGGCGAATTACGTTGACCTAATCCTTGACGAAAAACGTTTTTAAGATGCGAGCTTTGTAAGCATCGCTACAATTCTTTCCAATAGCTTTTTGCCAGTATGTAGTAACTTAACATCTGCAAGACCAAGTTTTAAACAAACATCTAAAACTGCCCCACATTCCATTGCACTACCCCTACCGTAATCAAAAAACCGACGACAGTCAGGTTTGGTCCTTTTTCTATTATTTTTACTGCAATTCCAAGAAATTCTATTGTACATTGATACACATCCAATTTTTCATAACTCATCATAGGCGTGATCCCTCGATAACAGACGTAAAGTGGCTTAGGTATACGATTACGTTTTTAGCCCAGGCCCACGACTACGTCAACGCAAATCGACAATGTAGACGAATCTATTGAAGAGATGGATTTAATATTTATTAAAATAAAAAATGAAGACATTGAAATGAGCCTAGTAACAGGGAATAATTTGTCAACCAAAACAATAATCTTTCACTATTACTTGGAGGAAAAAACCATGGAATGGCAATTTCGACTCATTCAAATATACCTTATAACTTGTGATTATTGGAAACAAGGCCTTTTTTATTATTCCGAACGTAGGACCAATAATCATGCAAAACAGGATTTAACGTCTGTATTTCCGGCCTATATTGAAATGTTGTTAAAGGCTAAATTTCCTGGCCATATGTTGTCAAAAATAAAACTTATTGATTCTATGCCCATAGTATTAGCTAGTGCAAAACGTAGTAGCAACGCCAAAGTAGCTAATGAGCTAGCAAACAAGGGATATTGTGGGTCAAAGGATGAATATTAATATGGAGTCAAACTTCACATTCTGGGAGCTGCAAATAAAGGAAGTATACCAATCCCAGAATTCATTGGTATAACATCAGCTAGTTGCAATGATTTAAGAGCTTTTCAACAACTGGCACCTGAACTTTCAGATTGTGATATCTTTGCTGATAAGGCTTATATCTGCACTGAAGACAATCGTAGATATAAAAATGAACAAAACGTGCAAGTGGCAACACCAGTAAAACTAAAGAAGGGGCAGCAACGATTGGATTCAACTGACAAGTTATACTCTTCAATGGTAAGTACTATCCGTCAGCCTATAGAAGTCTTTTTTGGTTGGCTTCAAGCGCATACAGGGTTGCAAATTGCGTCAAAGGTCAGATCAACCAAAGGTTTGATGGTTCATATATTTAGTAGGATTTTGGCGGGAATATTTTTGCTAGCATTTTAACCAGTCATTCGAATTATTACACAATTGTAGTTAAGTTAGAAAAGAACACTTAATATAAGGAACTGTTAATGAGTTACCTAAAGCTGATTGAACTTAAGGTCTATCAACTATCATAAAGACTGGGGAATTTTAACCGCTTGAACTATTTTATTTTTGATTTCATCATATAGAGCAATACCAACCTCCTCAGCAACTTGCAGAGATACCACTAAACCATATGGAACAGGGCTTTCTATCTTAGCCGCATCATTCTTACAATTAACTTTAATATCTAAAGTATCGTTTTCTGAGAATGGAACAGCTATCTGTCCTTCAAATATTTCATGTTGTAGTGTACCTCTTTTTACAGCCTGCCAATCAGGTCTATCTCTTTCTGGCACTAATTTATTACCTTCATTAAGCCTCGTTCCCGCCTCAAACCATAAAGAAGCAGTCCTATATTTTTGAGTATTAGCAGCTATAGGTGAAAACCATGCCAGTGTTACAGTTAGTCTCCTCCAATCTGTATTTGAAATAAGAGATGGTGGTAAAGGTAGTTTATATAAATGCGCCTCATCCATCAACTCACCAAATCCAATCAGCGTTGCTCTTTGCTTAGAACATTTCATAACTTGATTTACATCTGGATAACCATAGCCCAGCCATCGCCTAATTAATGAATTCATTTTTTTATTGGTAATATCTGAATTTAAGATAGATCTGATTCTATCACCCATTTCTTCCCAAGTACACCCATGAACTAGCATTGCTTTTATTAATGGAGTAATAAAAATTGCATCAATTGTATTACCATGATCAACTAACATATCCATAAGGGTCTCATAACACCTAACTGCTGCCCTGCTTGCTAATGCCGCCGCATTGCTAGTACCATAGAGAAGGGCTGTAGCATCTCCAATTTCTAATCCTGGATAGGCTGCTTTTATTCCTGATGATCTGTGCGCCACGACAGGGTTAATTATTGTTCTGTTGGATGTTAAATATGATTTATTATAAATTAGTCTTCCACCAGGTAACACAATATCTGGTTTTATCGATCTACGATAACCTTTCCCAAATGGGGAAATAGGACTTGGAAGCACTGTAGTGTATGGATTAAGTTGGTCTCCAATAATTTCAGGTTCTAACTCATCATGATTCAAAGACCCAACAGTAATTCCATTTATACTTTCAGCAGGAGCCAATAATCTTCTATTTCTAATATCATTGTAAAGAGCTTTAATAATTAAATTTTCACGTGTTTTAGGATCTAAGTTATTAAATTCATAAGAGGATACATCCAGATTAATTTGGCCATTGTGATTTCCTGCGCTAATAACAAAGAGAACCGAGTATTTTTCACTCAGCCAATCGAGTAATCTTGCCAAAGGACTCATTATTTGCACAAACTGTCTGAATTTATCACCAATTGACAAGTTAATTACCTTTACTGTTGGAGCCACTGCTGAAGAATTACCATCTCCTTCAAATATCCTTTTAACAGTCCTATGCACTAAATCAACGATGAGTACATTTTCTGGAACAGTTTCTTCTTTTTTCGAATTTAAATCTTTATCCGAAGGTTTCATAATGGGACGGACATAAACAGGAGACTTTATACAATCAATGGTTCTACTATTTAAATCGCCATATATGGCAATTGAGACCATTGCAGTGCCATGATTTCTATTAGTAGCTTCATAAATTGGTTCCCAATCATCTGGATCATCCCCAATTATCCTATCTTTTAGTAGGATATGATTGGTAAGTGGAAGACCATCAAGCACGGCTAAAACAGGATCTCCTAGGGGTTTTGGAAGATTTAAAGGATCAATTTTATCAGGATCTCTTTCTATAATCTTTTCACCCGGTGAAATTTGACCAACTGGATGGAACAACATGACATTATCACATTTTACCAACCTTGTTTCAGATCTTGAAAGAATGTTATCAACTTCTCCTCTCGGAATTTCAACTAAAACTCCATGATACGCAATTTCTTTGATATCACAAAAACTGACTATATTACCTCCCAGACTATTTACTATTGAGGTAAGTTGACTTTGACTCTCTTCACGTTTTTCGAGTGATCCCCTGTACCAAAGTTCGACTTCACAATTTATAAAGTCGGTAGAAAAATTTTCATAATCTTCTTTCCATGACTCAAGAATTCCAGTATTCTCAAGGCGGTCTTTTACGCTCCACCTACGGATATTTTTCAATAATTTAAATAATTGCTTAAATCTACCTAATCCCCACTGGAATTTATAGTTTGAATCAGCTTGATACTTCTCCCACAGAGAAAGCATTTGCTTAAGAGCTTCTTGATTAGTCATAACTAAGAATAACCTACCCTTAAGGTTTTTATCTTTATTTTCTTCGAAATAGAAATCGTCATCAGGTAAAATGTCTTCTACTTCAAACTCACATAACCACTCAAAACCCTCTATTTTCTTTACTGCATTAACAAAGGCTTCTATAGTACCGATTATTTCCATAACTAAAACTTGTTCTGGTTCTATACCCGTTGTAGACTGTTGAAGTTCAGCATTTCTATGATCAAAGGATTCTTGTAACTGCCTAAATATTGGTTCCAAACGGTTACATTGTCTTTCAAAAGAAGGTAGATGGTATTGTGAGAATCCCCCACGTGGCTTAGATCTTGAAATATGATCAGGTTTAGGAAAAATCAACAGGGGACGATCCACCATTAGTTCTTGTCACCTCCCTTAATACTTTTATTAGCACGACTTTGCCATTGTCTCAGTGTTTGAGTTATGATTGATTTTAAATCAGAGTTTGGAAGACTTAGAATATGCTTCCTGTAAGCAGTAATACCAAACTCCTCGACTTCAGAAAAGCTTGAACCGGACAAATAATTAGCCAAAACAGCAGGTGCATAACCTAGTTTAGATTTAATATTTTTCTCAAATTTACAGAACCAATCTTCAATCATTTTATCAGAAGGCTTAGGAATATTTATTCTAATCTGGAATCGTCTCCAAACTGCACGGTCAAGAAGCTCTGGGTGATTAGTTGCTCCTATAATTACAACATGGCTTGGTAAAGAATCGATTTGCATCAACAAGGAGGATACCAGCCTTTTAATTTCACCAGTTTCGTGTGTGTCCCCCCTTTCTTTTCCAAGAGTTTCAAACTCATCAAAGAGTAGGACGCATTTTCTAGTGCTGACATATTCTATTACTTGTTTAAGATGTTGAGCTGTTTCTCCAAGGTAAGAACCAACAACTCCCTCATAACGCACCACAAAGAATGGAATCATTAGAGACTCAGCAACGGCTTCTGCTAAAGAAGTCTTACCATTGCCCGGACTACCCACAAGGAGAAGTTTGTTTCTTGGCTCTAGATTATATGAGCGTAAAAGATCGCTACGATGATGTTCTTGAATAAACTCATGACATATTTCTTTATTATCATCAGAAAGAATCAAATCTTCGATTTTTCTCTGTGGGATACTTTCATATAACAAATTATTAACCTTGTTAAATAAGGTATTTATATTCTTAGGTCTAGAGTTATGAGAGGTAGTAAGGATATCTTCTAATTTCTCCGCTAGAACCTTATGCTGTTTAGCTCTTTCTTCAGCAATTACTGCTTCCACTGTCTTTCTAAATTGTCCAAAATCTCCTGTAACGCCTGATTGTACAAGGTTTACTAATAAATCACTTCTTGCCATTAGATCACCTCTTTCGGAGGTAGTTGACCTTGTTTTAGGAGCTTTTTGTAGAAAACTTTAAATTGACTGCATGCCAGTTTAGATGGTAACGATTGTCCATTTTCCCAGCGATTAATTGTAGCAAAAGAAACACCAAGTTCACGAGCTAAATCCTCTTGGCTTAGGCCAAGATGTTTTCTAATAATCTTGACTGATTTTAAAACGTTTTCGGCATTTGTAATCACGATTCAAGCTCTCCGATGTCTTTTTTTATTGTTAAAAACTATAGATATCCTGTCATTAAACCAAGGATAATAATAACATTTGTTATAACATTTGCAAGTAAAACTCAAAAGTGGATAATAACGGGGTGCATTTCATTTGAGTTGGTAAAAATTATGCCACCAAATCAAATAAATTGT
>CAZJDM010000170.1:0-8832 GCA_964544765.1 uncultured bacterium | reverse complement strand
GGAGAATATTTAACGGCATTTCCCAAAATATTACTAAAAATCTGCTCTATAATATGAACATCTCCTAAAGCATGAAGAGGTGAATCATGATGTCTCACATAAGATAACTTTATGTTTTTTTCTTTTAATTTAAAATTATATTGATCAATTACCTTATTTAAACAAGTGGATGCGTTCACCTCTTTGATGGGAATCCTAGTTTTTTTTAACTCGATAGAAGAGAAATTTATAATATTTTGAATATAAGTATCAAAATCACGAGCGGTTTCCTCAGTCTGAGATAAAGCATCACAAGCAGTTTTACTTCCGGTATTTTTAATGGATTTTAATGTTTGTAGGTAGTTAATAATACGCTGACTCACTTGATCCAAATTCTGAGATATTAATTGCATAAAATGGGTCTTTAAATTACTAACCTCCCAAGCCGCTTTGGCCCTTTCATTAATGTTCCAGGTTTTCTCCATCTGCTGCATGATCTTATAAAAAGTAGAAATTAAAAAAGTAACAATCATAAAAAAATACGGTGTAGTGATATTGAGCCATATATTGGCCTGTGAAAGCAAAAGAATAGATATACCCAATAAACAAAAACCAAATGTAATGGTTAAAAATGTACCTAGAATAAGATTCAACGTTATAATAGTTAGATAGCATAAGACTATTAAAACAAAAGAGGTAGCAAACTTAACCCAGTGCGGAGCTATAACTATCATATTATCCGTCAACATGGAATTCAGGGTCCAAGCCCAAATTTTCACTCTAGAATACCAATCATTCTTCCTTAGTTTATTATGGATAGGGGTATTGTGCAAAACTGCATTATCTGGCATGGATCTAGTAGATTGAAATCCAGAACCAATAAAAATTATTTTATCTTCTAGATTTGAATATGGAAAATCTGAACTTAATACTTCGCTAATAGAATAGGTGGGAAATGACACTTCTGGATTATAGTGGATATAAAAACCTTCAGGGTTTTTAAAATATGAAAGAGGTTTCAGATATTGTTTAAAATCATGAATAAACAGCCTTTTGGTGATTTGTTCATATAAATGAGATCCAATATTGCGAACCGGTCCCTTTAATGTATCCCAACTCATTATAACTGACCTGGCTTTATCCCAAAACGAGTAAACCGCCAAGCCATGCCAAGCAAAAACATTTTTGGTTTTTATACCTCGAGGAATTGACAATCCATTTGCATTTAAGGTAGTTCCAATTGTCAACTTACCTTGAGCCCGATTAATGACCTCTTCCAATTTACCATATTCAGGTTTATTGTATGGGAAATGAGCTGGATTTAAAATATACGCAATATTTTTAGCACCAGCATTAATTGCCTTTTTAATGGTTTGGAAATAATATTCTAAAGGAAGATCTATAGCTTTCTTATTTTTTGAATCTTCCTTTTTACTTCTTAATAAATCATTGTATTTTGCTAAATCTGATCGAGTTGATTGAATTATGACAATGGAAGGATGAATCGGTACATCCTGATTAAATCCTAACCTTAAATCGTACAGTTGATGTTCAATTTTCATTTCGATTTCAAGGAAATAAAAAGCTAGACAAGATAATACTATTAAAAAAACCAATAAGATGTGTATAAAAAGACGAGAAAACTTCATATCATGTTAAGAATATGTCATTAAAAGATCTTGCGCAAGTATAAGCTCTTAATCTGTCACGATGAAACGTTATTAATATTTTAACTAGTTGAGATCATGATCAAGAACTACCAGCCCCTAATAGGTTTTAATCCATCTAGGTATTGCTGACAATATATTATTATTATATGGGGTAGTTCCATTAGTATTCTGATCTACGGCCAAGGACTCACCGGAAATAAAAGCAAACACTCTATATTGGCCGTTGAATTTCATAAGGGCTACCCCTCCCGAAGCTCCCTTACCAGGAGTGGAACAAAACGTTTGAAAACCATGAAAGGTCTCTGCACTACTTGAAGGATAATTGGGATCAAACGGAGGATATTGCAAACCATTATTGGAAATAAAATATTTTTGTTTCCAATAAGTACGGCACTCTTCTCCTTGAAACATAGATTTTGCGGGTTCCCTTCTGTTTATGCTGGGCCATTTTCTAGATATAAAAATATGGGGTTTCTTGGAAGAATAAAGCTCCCAATTAATTCCCATTAAAACACTTTGACTCTTTGCATTATAAATACCAGAATCTATGGTTCCACCTGCATTAAAAGACATACATAACTTTGCTAATAGAGGATTAGAAATCTCCAAATGGCTTATTTTTGAACAATCCATATTATCCCACCCTATTCGACCATCTAGTTCAGGTGAATCAAAGTAAACCATAGGAATGGCCCTAGGAAATCTAAATCTATTTTCCCAACCTCGCTTAGGACATCGCAAAGTAGCTACATTAAATTGATTTAACCTCTTTTTGGGCAATTGATAATCATAAAACCGACAATGCTCAAATTTATTAATATACCCATTTGGATTTCCTGAAGTTATTTTTTGTAAACCTACCGTTATTGTGGCTGTTAATCCCGGACCTGAGGATGTATAGGGAAAATATAATGAATGATCACAAAACCTAGAGGTGTGTATATATGTATAATTATTGTCTTTACCAGCATATACACCAGAACATTTCCATCTTCCCGGATTGTGTAATTGAATTTTAGCAATAGATTTAGATATTTGCACTAATTTATTCCATTCTGGATCAGATTGGGATGGATTAAGATTGGGATCTTCTAATGGAGAATCATCTACCACGACTTTCACAGTACTATTTAATTCTGGAGAAAGCTCACCACAGCTAGACAATAACATAGCAATTGCTAGTAAAAACAAGGGTATTAACAACCCAAAAGCTGTTTTTTTTAACCAGATATAAATTTTTCTCTTTATTCGTCTATCCATATGACTTTACCTTCCTAGCTATTTTAAAATGCAAAATCCGCACCATTATACAAATAAATCAAGAAAAATAATTATATGTATTAATTTAAGAGGTTACATAGCCAAGACATGCTATAACTAATTAGAGTAAAAGCTTATTTGGTATATATTTGACATATAATAGTCATTTATTAGTTGAGTGATGGTAATAAATGTATACTATCTTTACTAAATTTAAGAAAAATATTAGTGAATTGATTCACAATTTTTTCCAACTAGTACCATCTTTACTATCCTGAATCTCGATCCCCATATCTATTAATTCACTGCGAATCTGATCGGCCAAAGCATAATCCTTATTTTTTCGAGCCTGATTTCGATCAGCAATCAAAGATTCGATTTTGTTTACCATATCACCATCCAAGGTATCTTCTTGGTAATCAAAAATTACACCCAAACAAGAATCAATGGTTTTAAAAGTATCCATACAAGCTGTAGCTTGCTCCTTCGATAGAGATATTTGTTTATTTATTAGGTTAACAAAACCAAAAACCACAGCTAATGCACTTGAAATATTTAAGTTATTATTCAATGCATCTTTAAACTGATCCGTAGTTTTCGAAGCATATTCAACAATATTTTCTGGTGAAAATTGAGAGCTTTCATGGTCAATATATTTTGCTACCTTATCTTTTAGAGCAACCAACTTTTTAATACTTTTATGGGCTGTTTCGAGGCCATCCAGAGTAAAATTCAAAGTCTGACTATAATGAGTGGACATTAAAACCCATCTTATAGCTAAAGGATGATAACCCTTTTTCAACAGATCAGGGATAGTATAAAAATTACCTTTGGATTTGGCCATTTTCTCACCCTCAACTTGTAAGAATTTGGCGTGCAACCAATAATTTACAAACCTTTCCCCAGTATACGCTTCGGACTGAGCAATTTCACACTCATGATGAGGGAACTTATTATCCTCTCCTCCAGTATGAAAATCGATAGAATTTCCCAAAAGCTTTAAGCTCATGGCAGTACATTCAATGTGCCATCCTGGAAAACCGCTACCAAGCTCAGTATCCCATTTCATGATATGAGCATCGTCCTTTTTCCAAAGAGCAAAGTCAAAATTTTGCCGTTTATATTTATTAACTCCCTCCTCTACACGACCTCCAGCACCTTCTTGCAAGGCTTTTAGGGTGTTATTGGAAAGCTTTCCATATTGTTTAAAAGAAGTAACATCAAAATAATATGTACCATCCTCCGCACAATAAGCATGTTTTTTATCTACCAATGTTTTAACAATTTTTACCATCTCATCAATATAGTCTGTAGCCCGCGGAAAATGATGAGGAGTAAGAAAATTTAAGGCCTTAAAATCCTCCATGAAGGCTTTAATATAAAAGTCCGCGACTTCCCAGGGCGAAGAAAATTTTAAATTCTTATAACCATCTTTTTTATCTACTTTTGCTACGGAAGCACCCTTTTTTAGGGCAGTTACCATTTTATCCTCTCCTCCGTCTTCCAGAGAATCATCCTGGGTCATATGCCCCACATCGGTGATATTCATCACCTGAACTACATTATAACCATTAAGTTCTAATACTCGACGTAGTAAATCCGCCATTAAAAAAGATCGAAAATTGCCAATATGAGCATAATCATAAACGGTTGGTCCACAATTATACATGGTAATCCGGTCGGAGTTTATAGGATTAAAGTCTTCGATTTTATTGGTAAAACTATTATATAATCTGAGATTCATATTTTTCCCTTTAGTATTTAAAATAATGTACCGAGAATATAATGGGGGCTTATGCCCCTACTAATTAAGTATATTATGTAGGTTAAAACAACAAGTCAAGGAATCAAAGAAATGAAGATTTATACACGCCTTATTTGGTCAAAAATATTTATTATATCAATGGGTTTATATTTTTCCGCATGTAAAAGCACTACCACTAATCTAAAGAATATTTCCGCTGAAACCATTGAAAAAACAAAGGATTTTCTACCACAAAGAGAAGGTATACTCTTCTTAAATGAAATAATTCCTTTCAGACCTAGTTATATGGCTGGTGACAATGATCAAGCTTTAAGTCCAATCGACACTTGTATGGAAATTAGGAAAAATTCAATAGAAGACGCACCATTGGTGGCTGAAAATAATCCTCAGCAATTCTTAGATTTTTATAAGGAACAATTGTGCCAAGATAATCAAGGAGATACCTCTAATGTAGCATGCAATGGGGATATTTATGTTTCCATGATGAGACTGGGACCAGTAGTTTCCAGTGATTGCACCGCTAACTTAATAATTGATTACCCTACTAATACAGACAAATTAACCATCGAAAGAAGTATTAATCACCAAACATCAGAGGTTGCTATACCTCCTATAATTATAGATGATAGTGGAACTGAAAATGATTTAAATCAAGATGCCACGCCTACGGATCAAGCTTACAATTTAGTATCTCAAAAAGCATCATTAGTTTCTTCTCAAGGCAGCGTATCACCTAATCAAATGGATAGATCAGATAATTTTATAACTTGTAATTCTTATATAGGGTATTATTTATCCCCTTCCCTGGTGCTATTTAGAGGATTGGAAAGAGGAGCATCAGCATCCTGCCCACAACCTGGAAATGAAAATATTATTCTACAAGCGGAGACTTTTGCCGGAAGACGATTATATGGAAGAGATCTGGGAAATGGCAAATACTCCTCCTTAGGAATTAAAAGAGTTGCATCGGGTTACTTTGCGCCCAATTCTCATCCTTGGGCCCTACTAAAAATCAACACCGATGACATGGTTGTGGTAGATCCCAATAATGGTTTAGGAGCGGATGTCGGAGCTATCAGTATTCGTCCATTAGCCCTAGTACCCGTAATCGCTGAAATCAATGATTATCAAACTTCATATTTACAGTTTCAATACAACAAAACCAACTATCCTTTTGAACCAACAGAAGGTATGTTTTACAATTCTGGACAACCATATACTCTTTCAGATGTATTTATCACTGGAGGACAAGCGGAAAAATTTAGTGATTTAACAATACTTGCTACCAATGACATAACTATTAAAAACATAATTAAAGGTTCGATATTCTTGGACCAAAAAGATACCTCTAAACCTGGGGCTATTATGGGAGTGGGGTTCGATCTCGAAGCGGATAGTGAGGGACAAGCTGGACTTCCAGGAATTTATGCCCTTAGAGTAATCTTAAGGCAACTGGAAAGCAAGGACCTCAATTTAGCTCAAGAACTTGCTTTAAGCCAATGTGAATTATGGAAACAACTTGAGTTGCCCCTTAGATGCGGAATGAAAGTAGTATACGACAGATACTGTTCAGAAATGGCTGAATGGCAAAGCCTTCCAGTAAAATATCAATGTAGTTTAGCTCCTCCTTGTATTCAACAGCCCGGACAAGGTCAACAAGTTGTGTCTGAATGTATTAGTAAAACTACCGGATTTGGCCTAGAAGTTAATCAAGGAGAAATATCAGGTGATTCAGCTATGTGGACACCCGATCAACTAGTTACCAACCTCCAAAATGATTTAACAAGGATCGAGCCCTACCAAGATTATTTAACAGAAACTGAACAACAAATAGTAGCAGATGCTAAAAATCTATTATATGCAAATGATGGAAGTGACAGTACTTTTAGCTTAGTTCATAGTGATGATACTTTTACATTTAAACCTTCTATTGACGACAATAGCGGCTCTTCCAATACTCCTACCATCACTCGTATCCCATATCGAGATCGCAGAAGAAGAGCAGCACCTAGAGTTGGTAGAATAACACGTAGAGCTAGACCCGGAGCAAGATATCAAGTTCCCAGAAGCAGTGCACAAATTAGAACCGATACTGGTAGATCCTGGCCTCCTTGGAGCAGTCAAAATCAAGGCTCTCAAGATTCTCCTCCCGAAACTGATTCCGATGGAGATCCCACCGACGAAGAAAAATCTAGCAAAATATTTGATTCCTTACTCAAAGCTGGTCTTTATGCTGGAGTGAGCATGGCTCAAATTAATGCTTACAAACATACAACATCTGACCGTCTTCGAGCCAAAATGGCATCCGAAGAAGCCATGGGAAACTTAAGTGCAATGAATGTCCAACGATTAGCTGCGCAACAAACCAGCGGCACATCCGGACTTTTAGGTACAAATCAACAAAACCAAAATGAAGCAGCTAGAATACAAAGAAATCAAGAAAGAGCTGCATGGAACCAAAAAGAAGCTGATCGAGTAAAACGAGACTTAGCCGTATATTGCAAAAATTACCCGCGCAATCCCAAATGCAAAGGCATATCAACTTCATTAAGAACCAAAAGTAGAGCTAGAGCAGCACCCGCTGATGATGGTTGTTCTATTAGTCAAACTAATAACCGATCAAAAAATACTTTAGTAGGATATTTATTAATAGCAATGCTAGTATTTGGTTTAAGTTTTAGAAGTAAACATCTGTTATGTAAGAAAAAATCAAAAAACTGCAACTGATAACTGAAGGCTACAGACGAAGTCCGCGTTATGCATAAGACAAATTTATCGGATTAGCACCTATTTTCTTCATAAGTTCGGGCCTTCTATCATGAAGAAAACTATACACTTTAATAGCTAGCAGTATATCTACTTCAATTAACTTACAAGCATATCCATATGGCTTATCAATGTTGTTATTATAATAAGTATGATGCTGAAAACACCCTCCCCCACAAATATTTAGCATCCAACAGGACAAACAGGTTTTTCGAGTTTGCTCCGAACGATTACAAGATGACTGAAAAGGTTTCAATTTATCAGCAGCAATTCCCTCATCTACCTTACCTAGGTTAAATTCTTTGACATCAGTATAACGATGGCAGGGAAAGATATTACCATCTATTGAGGAGGACAAATAGGTTCTTCCCGCTCCACAATATGAGTTACTTATAATTCCATCATGCAACTGTCTTACAACCCCTGATATGGTAGCAAAGCGAAATATGGTTTCAAAATCATTTTGGATAATTAATTTATCGATGTAATTGTTTAAGGTTTGTTCATAGATTGCTATTGACGATTTATCCCAGCCTTTTTGTTCCAACCCACCCATTTGAGGAACAAACGCGAAAGAAAACGGCGTTTCCTTTATAAAAAAATCAATATCTTTCTTATATTCACTAATATTATCTGGAGTAAGCGTCGCCCGTAGGGTAATAGGGATTTTATTGCCAACTTTCTTTTCTACCAATTTCAAATTTTGAAAGACCTTGTCAAATGATCCTTGAGAAGAATCAGATATAAAAAGTCTAAATTTATCATGGGTTTCCTTTCTACCATCAATTGATACAATCAAAGAAAAGTGATTATCCATAAAAAAATCTATCTTATCTTTTAAAAGTAATCCATTAGTTGTTATGCCATAGGTATATTTAATAGTTTTTTGTGTTTCTTGCTGTTGACAATATTTCACAACTGACTTAATCAATTTAAAGTTTAAAAGTGGTTCCCCGCCAAAAAAATTAATATGCAAATTATTATTGTTCTCAGAGAAGTGATCAATCACCTTTTTAGCCGTGTCAAAAGACATCTTACCTGGATTACCATAGCTACCATCCCCTGCATAACAATATGTACATTGGAGATTGCATGACTGCTCAACTAATAATGCAATCAATTTTACATTTAGATTTTCGGGAAACTTATTTTTAGCAGGTCTGATTTTAGAAGAAGATTTTCTAATCGAGTTCAATTCTGAAATAATTTCTTTAGCTTTAGGACTTAAAGATTCTTTTTCTTTTGAATCTAATGGTTCTTTTTTAGTCGAATTTAGTAAATTAAACGTTTCTTGGCTAATTCGATAAATACTGTTTCTTTGGGTATCAAAGGCAATATAGATAGAGTCCTTATTAACAATAAATTTATAGACTTTAAAATTTTGCATAAAAC
>CAZJDM010000169.1:0-8856 GCA_964544765.1 uncultured bacterium | reverse complement strand
TCGCTTAAAAGGAGAGTATTCGCGCGATGCGGTTTATTATTTAGCTATAGCTTATGCCAAGCAGAAAAATAAACAAAAGGCAAAAAAATATTTTGAGAGTTATCTTAAATTCGCTCAAAATAAGGAACTAAAAAATAAGGCTAAACGAAATTTGGTTACCATTAAGGATTATGATGAAGAGCAAAAGAATATGAAGAATTTTCAATGGAACCCTAATTTGACGGCTTTTACTATTGAAGAAGATTATGAACTTCTTCAGTTATTCGATATTCTATATATGATGAGTGCCGTGGGTGTAGAACAATTATTAGTTCAAAGAGTAACAACCACCGCAATTGATTACACTCAAGGATTGCATACAGTTTCTGAACAGGTTCTGGCTCCAGGTATAACCATAGGGGTAGGACCTTTAAGTGTATTCAAATTAGCTTCAAGAATGGAATATAACCTTTATAGTAATTCTTTTACTAATTGGAAAACTATAAAACGATATCAAGAGAATGACGATGCTCCTTTTCCATTAAGTGGTGATAAATGGTATATTATTCATGAGTTAATGATTGACCAAAATTACACATTTAAGCCGTTTACAGTGGGATATAATTTTCTATTTGATTATGTCTTTTTAGATATTCTACGAGAGGATGGTATTTCAACTCCTGATTCTAGTGCTAGAAGGATATTGCCTTGGATAGCGTTAGAATATTGGGATATAATGAGATCAAGAGTATTTACCAGTTTGGAATATCATCCCAATTTTGTTGATTCTTTGTTGAGTTATCAGGTCCTTTCTTTTCATGGTAGCCAGGATATATTCTTTCCCGAGTATAACAGTAATATATATTTTGAGGGATTTTATAAGAAATTAGCTTATGGTTCGCAAATGTTCGATCGTAGTGATATGGGTGGGATGATGGCAGCAGATGTTGGCTTTGCTAATTGGTTCATTGTAAGATTATTGGGTATATATCAAAAGAGTTATTACGATAAACCCCGATTGCGCTTACCTAAGGCTTCAGATGTAAGTGACATCATGCCCAATTTAGATAGAGAAAATAGATTGCAACCTGAAACTATTGATTTGTCTACAACTCAAACTAGTTTTGAATTGAATTTTTTTATATCCTTTTGGAAACGTCATGCCATTCGTTTTCGAATGTTTTATGATGTAATTAATTCAGATCATCCCAGTGTGGTTGACTATTCCTTTCAGGAAGTAGGTCTTAGGTTGGAATATGATTATGGGATTCCCGATTTGAAAAAGATCCGTCGTCGTATTAGGTATGGTATCTTTGGTCTGTTCTAATCGTTACTTGTTAAGTGATAAGTTACTAAACTCCACCAAAATTGAAAGAGTTTTCAAATCTTTTATTGATGAGAGTTTCTTTCTTTTTAATGTAACTATTTTGATTTATCTCATTCTTGAATTCCTCAAATGCTTTGGTGGTCCTAGCTTGTAATCTATCTTCAAAATACTCCTCAAAGGAATCTCTCGTAATGGTAAAACCAAAGTTTTCCTTTTGTAGGATTTCTTTTACTCTGTTTCGATAATCTTCTTTGTTTTTAAATAACCTGGATAATTTAAATTCGCATTTTGCATATTGCGTAAAAGTAATTTTTTGATTTCCTTTGGGGTCAGTGGTTGTAGAGTCTTTCTTGATAAAAAATGTCCAAGTGTCACCGTTTTTATCATGTATTTGAGGATAGTATACGATACCTTTTATAAAAAGATCAGAGGAGATGGCATTCTTGAGAGGTAGTTTTTTGTAAGGCATAATACGATTATAACCTGAGTTTTAATAAATGTCACAGTAAAAATAATTACCACAATCATGGTCGCACTATAGTTGGTTAAAATTTGGTGATCCATCGATCTGGATTAGTATTAGTGATTTTTCCAATAGCTTGAGCCATAATTCTAGTTTTAAGAGGGTTATTTAGTTTTTGCTTAGCATAAGACAACTTGAACCATGCAAATTTATCAATAGAAGGGTGTTTTTGAGCCTTGAAAGGAGAACTTTTAGCTACAAAATAAATGCCACCTTTCTCATCTAATATCTGATAATTAGGCAGCAGTGATGGTTGGTGACCCAATAGTTCGTTACAAGACCGAATCGCACCTTGTTCTTCGGTTTCAGTGTCTTTTAGGTTAATATGGGGAAAATCCCATGTTGTAGTATTTTTATATTGAATTAATAATACATTAAGATGAGGTTTTTTGAATTCAACTAAAACAACGCCCGCGTAATCAATAAACATTATGATCTATAATATTTTGATCTTTTGTCTAATGATTTAGCTCGTTTACCCGCTTTTTTTAATTTTGCTTTATGGGCAGCATTAACGCGAGATGTTTTCTTTTTCTTTACTTTATGTTGTCTGTTTTTAAGTACTTTTCCTACTCTCATGGCTTCTCCTCCAGTTTAGAACGCACCTATATTGTAGGAAATTTTAATATTTGTCAAGTTTTTGCTTGGTTTTACCATGGTACTAGTGGTTTTAGTTGATCTTCAGGTGGTTTGAAAACCAGAGCGGAAGTGGGTCCAAAATAGAAATCCACTCCCTTGATGAGCATATTGAATACTTTTTGAGCTTCTTGTTTAGAAGTATAAAAAACCCATGCTTCCTGATATTCCAGTTTTTCCAAGTTGATATACCTAATAAAAATACGATAAGTGCCGTCGGACCAAAACTCGAATTGTACACGGTCAGCGGTAAAACCCATAGCATGGTCGCTTATCAGAACTATAAACATGAATATGGATATTATATAGGCGAGTATTGGAAATCTTTTTGTAAATAACCATTTCATTTTCATTATAACTTCATCGGAACAAATTTGCTTTCATTTAATTTTAGTTCATGAGGTGGAAATAATTGGTTTTGCTTTAGAATAATTGGTTTGCTTTAGTTGGAAAAATTACGTATCTTATCTAGTCTTATGATAGGGGTTTCTGTAATTATACCAACTTACAATCGCGCTCACGTATTGACTAGAGCTATAAATTCAGTCATAAATCAAACATATATACCTAACCAAGTGATTGTTGTTGATGATGGTTCGTTAGATAACACTCAGGATCTGTTAAAAGAATTTAAACGAGATACATTGAATAAATTTAAAGGGGAGATCCTATATTTATCTCAGAAAAATCAAGGTGTTTCCAGTGCGCGTAACTTAGGTATCAAACAATCTAGTGGAGATTGGGTTGCTTTTTTAGATTCAGATGATTATTGGTTGCCCAATAAATTGGAACGTCAGATAGAAGAGATAACCAAAAATAGTCATTTAAAGAAAAACCATAATCTTATTCATACTGATGAGGTATGGGTCAGAAATGGTAAACGAGTAAATGCATGTAAGCATCATCAAAAGTATGGAGGATGGATTTATCAAAATTGTCTTCCTCTTTGTTGCATAAGTCCATCGTCAGTATTGATTAAAAAAGAAGTTTTTGACCATGTAGGATTGTTTGATGAGTCTTTGCCTGCTTGCGAGGATTATGATTTGTGGTTGAAAATCTGTCATAAGTATCAGGTTCTATATATACCTGAGCGGTTAATAGTTAAGACAGGGGGGCATGAGGATCAATTATCAAAGACTTTCTGGGGTATGGATCGTTTTAGGGTTAAGGCTCTTATGAATGCCATAAAAAATCTACCATTATCGATCGAAGAAAAAAATGTAACCTTAGCCGTTCTTACTAGAAAACTTAAGATTCTGGCCATTGGTTGCCAAAAGCATGAGCGATTTGAACAAGCGAACTTATATCGTAATCTATACGAAGGATATTCAGGGAAACAATTGTCTCACTTGAATTTTCTTTCTCAAAGCTCTTCAAAAGGACGATGTTTAAAGGAAATAAGAAATAAGAAATAATATGATGAAATACTATAAATTTGCCGCACCTATGGATGGCTTTACCGAGCCTCCTTTTATGAAGACAATCTGGCGGTTGGGAGCGCCGGATTTTATGGTTACTCCTTTTTATCGAGTTAATAAAGAAGGCTTTTCGGAAACTAAAATGTCTTTGGATTTCAAACCATATCTTGATCTAGATTTTCATGATTATATCGGTCTGCAATTGATGGGTAATAGTCCAGAATCAATGGCAAAAGTAGCCAAGTTTGCTCAATCTGAAGGTTTTAAATGGATTGATATTAATATTGGTTGTCCGTCAAAAACGGTCCTCAAAAATAAGTCAGGAGCTTTTTTATTGCAGGATTTACCGTTATTACAAAAAATACTTTTGGCTGTTCGTGATCAGGTTTCAGTCAAGTTGTCAGCTAAGATCAGAGTAGGTATGGATAACGATAGTAAATACCTAGACTTACTTGAAATGCTGAACCAGTGTGGTTTGGACTTCTTAATCGTTCATGCTAGAACTGTCAAAGATGGATACAAAAATCCTGCTAATCATAAATATGTCCAAATAGCTAAAGAGATTGTTCAGGTTCCTATTGTCGCTAATGGAGATTTGTATACAGAAAAAGATATACAAGATGTAAAAAAGAAGACTGGCTGCGATGGAGCTATGATTGGTCGAGGAATGTTAAGCAATCCTTGGATTTTTCGTAATACTACTACGACCACCACTACTACTACTAATAATAATAATGATAAACCGATTTCATCTCATAATTACTATCAATTTTTAAAGGACCTTTATCAAGAGTTTATAAACCATAATATTAACTATTGTAATATCAAACCAAATAAAATTAAGCCTATTTATCTATTGAATCGCTTAAAAGCTCATTTGATTCAACTAAGCGCAAATCCCTTATTAAATCGAATTGACCGTAAGACAATATTAAGAACATCGACAGTAGATGATTTTTTTAGGTTATTGCAAGCGGGCCTTTGATGGGTGGTCATTTGAGTTGGTAAAAATTATAATAAAATCTTTAATTCGGTTACTAGATCTTGGAAATTACTTAGAGCAGTATTAATGGGTTCGGGAGTAGTCATATCAACACCAGCGTCCATTAAAAGTTCAAGAGGGAATTTTGATCCACCAGCTTTGAGAAAGCCCAAATAATCTTGTAGTTCTTTTTCTCCTCCATTAAGAACTCTCTTAGAAAGAGCGATGGCAGCTGATAATCCTGTCGCGTATTTATAAACGTAAAAAGCTGAATAAAAATGTGGAATACGAAGACCCTCTATACTGTTGATTTCATCTAGGTGAACGTTGGGACCGAAATATTTCTTAAGTAGTTTTTGGTATTTACTGCGCAATGATTCAACTGTAAGGGGAACGTTATTTTCAACCATATTATGGGTGATCTTTTCATATTCAGCAAACATCGTTTGGCGATAGATGGTGCCAATTATCGATTCAATCTGTCTACAGATTAGATAAATTTTTAAGTCATTATCTTTAGCATTTTGCATCATATAGTGAGATAGGAGTTGTTCATTAAAGGTGGAGGCCACCTCAGCTACAAAAATTCGATAACTATAATGAGCAAAAGGATTGTTTTTGATACTATACCATGAATGCATGGAATGACCGGCTTCGTGGGCGAGGGTAAAAACATCGCTTAAGACATCCTCCTTGTAGTTCATAAGGATGTATGGCTCACCATGATAAGAGCCTGCCGAAAAAGCGCCGGCTCGTTTCCCTTTGTTTTCATAGCGATCAACCCATCCACCAAGTAGACCTTCTTTAAGGGTAGCACAGTATTCATTTCCTAATATTGAAAGAGCATTTATTATCTTTTCAACCGCTTGTTCGTAAGTATGGTTGACTTTAAAGTCTTTAACCAAAGGCACTCGCAAGTCATACAAACAGAGCGAATCCATCCCTAAAACTTTTTTACGAAGATTATAATATTCAAAAATCGGTGATAAATTAATTTCAACTGCGGATATTAAGTTATCATAAACTGCTAATGGAACATCATCTCGAAAAAGGCTGGCAGCCCGAGCTGATTGGTGATTACGTATTCGAGCATAGAAAATATCTTGTTTTACACTACCATTATAAAGGTTAGCTATAGTGTTTTGATGTTTTTCAAAACCGGTAAGCAGCCCAAAATAGGCCTGTTTTCGAATGTTTCGATCAGGATCCAATAGGAAGGAGGCCACGTTTGATTGAGTTAAAGGTCGTTGTCCTTCAGCAGTATTAATTTTTCCAAAATCGATATCAATATTAGCAAGTGCAGAGTAGGCTTTTTCAGGAGTATCTGCAAAGTCGGACTGCATTGCTAAAATTCTCTCTTCTTTTTCAGAAAGAGTATGGGGTTTATTACGTAATATGACATTAACCTTGATACGAAATTGCTCTAGTTCATCATCTTGTAAAAAAGATTGGATTTTTTCATCGGGAATAGACATAAGTTCAGGAACAAAAAAACTACATAGAGCAGAAATATTGCTGGTAAGTTGGTTAATTCGTGATGCTTTTCCTTGGTATTCACTATTGGTACCATCTACAGTAGTTTTTAGCAGTGCGTAATAGCTTAAACGTTCCAGCCTTTGATCAAGTTGATCCATAAAGATTAAGCAATTTTTGAAGGATGTAATATCTTTAGCTAAAGTTCCTTTATAGGATAGAATTTCTTTGGATGTATTTTCTACTGTTTGAAAATCATCTTCCCAGGCTTTATCATTAGGATAGAGTTTATCAAGGTTCCAGCAATGTTCAGGTGGAACTTCGTTTCTATTGGGAATTTGATTGTGATTTTTGGAATTATTATTAGACATTAAGTTTCTCCTATATTAATAATCCTCCAGCAATCAGGTCTTTTAACATGATTTAATATCTAATCACAATGATAAATTAAAGCGATGTGCAGGTTTCGCCCATCGAGCGCTAAATCACATAATCTTAAGTCTTATATAGGTTATCTATAATTTCTAATTGACGGGAACGTTAAAACGGATGGAAAACAAATAAGCATCAATTCTTGTAAGATTATCTGTACTTCTTTTATCAACTTCCATTATATAAGTAGGTATGTAATGAAAAGAAAAATCAACAAATACTAAGTCTTTTCTTTTATTGGCAATGGGAATAACACCACCAAATGAAATATCCGCACCATAACTTAAAAAGGTAAAAGGAGCTTTGGTTGGATCATTATCATCCTCGTCAAAGAATGGAACAGTTTCTACCTCACTGGACCCATATTTAAATATGCCATTTAATCTGAATACTGAGATGTTGTTAGGTCTTAAAAAGAAGCCTAAACTTGCTCCTTGAATTAAAATGCCTGGTGACAAATTGGAGCCATTAACATTTTGGTTTAACGTCATAATGTGATAACCAGTTTCAATACCATAAATAGGCGTTCTTTTTGCATTATTTTCTAAACTAATATGAAGAGAGAACTCTGGTCCATAAAACTGTTTATTTTGATTGACTGTTTCATCTTCTAGGTCGGCATATTCTGAAGTATCTTCAGTAGTTGCATGAGTAACATTAAATTGGTAAAACCCCATAAATCCATAACCTGCCTCCGGAGAAACACGAATAATCGGTCCTCTAGCTAATGTTTCAGAACTTATGTTCATTGAGATAGAAAGAAAAACAAATATAATTATATATATAGATAAAAATCTTGCTTTTTGCATAATTATATCCCTTCTAAATCTATTTCGGTCTAATTCCGCTAAACTTAAATTGTGCGATCACGACTGTAGAACAATGGTCGTACAGTTAAATTTGAATGTAGTTACAGGCAATTCGACCATTGAAAAGAGGGGTTTTTGTACATTTAGATGAAAATTTTGGTAAAAATCTCTTTGAAGGGGAGCTAGAGTCAGTAGTTAAGAAGCCTATTTGTGTTTTAGGGTTCTGTCTTAAAATGTTCTGGATTATAGTGTAAACAGGAAAGCCTTTGTTAGTTTTAGAGTTAGTTTTACATCTATTGCCATAGGGTGAATTGGTTATTATTATAGATTCATGATGTTGAGGTGGCTTAAAATTGGCTACATCTAGGTGTTTTAAGTTAATTATATTATTGAGATCAGCTCGAGTAATGTTTTTACGGGCTTCATCAAGTGTTTTTATAGAAATATCCGAACCTTGGATAAATGTTAAATGATTCTGTTTTATTTGGTTGGTTAGGGATTTTTTCAGATCATTGTATTTTTGTTGGTCAAAGGAGGAAAATCTCATAAAGTTAAAATTATCTCGCTTTAAACCAGGAGCTATGTTTAGAGCAATCATAGCAGCTTCGACCAAAATAGTACCGCTTCCACACATAGGATCATATAATGGCTTTTGTCCATTGTATCCAGCCATAAGCAGTAGTGCCGCAGCCAGTGTTTCTTTTAAAGAAGCAGGTCCAGGGGCTATTTTATATCCCCTTTTGAAAAGTGGATCACCAGAAGTGTCGATACCGATGGAGCAATGATTTTTGTGTATGGAACATAATATATTAATAGTGGCATTTTGAGGATCAACTGCGGGAGAAAAATGAGCCTTTTCTTTTAATCGGTCATTTAGTGAATGGCGGATTTTTCCTGAGGTATGAATGGGGCTATTGATGGTTGAATTGAACAATTTAACATTAATAGATATAGTATCTTGAGGAGTAATATATCGTTCCCAGGGGATTTTGGTAGTGTGTTTGTAAAGTTCGGTGAAATCTTTGGCATGAAAAGTTCCCAGATCCATCAATATTCGATTGGCCGTTCGTAAACACAAATTAGCTTTGTAACAAAGAGATAGGTCGCCACTGAATCCTATACGTCCTTTATGAACACTTACGTTCTCTGCTCCTAATTTAAGAAGTTCTTGTTGAGTAATACTCTCCACACCATGAGGTACGGTACAATAATAGCGAAATATTTGGTTAATCATTGTTTTAATTATAGAATTTTGGTATTCTGTGATCGAAATTCGG
>CAZJDM010000168.1:0-8944 GCA_964544765.1 uncultured bacterium | reverse complement strand
AGTTCCAATATTTCAACTGGTAGTAGGATTAGAGAAAAGTTTCAGCAAGGGCTGTAAGATATTCTTGAAAAAGATAAATTAATAGAATATCCTTTTATTATGGGTATCAAACATATTTCATTTAATAACCTTCAAACATTACGAAGTCATATAAAAAAGCATTTACCTACTTTTTACTATTCATCTAAAACATCCACCGTTATTCCTTACGAAAAAATTGAAAAACTTCTCGATACAAATGATGATAATTTTTATTTAGCTAACTTAAATAGTCTTCCTCAAAATTTAACTTTAGGAAAAGATGGAACCTTATTAGTTGAAGGACCCGTTACTTGGAAAGAAGCGCGCGAATATTGTAGATCTCATAATAGGGATATTCAAACAGCTCCTACCGAAGATCTAGCCACTATTACTGGTGGAGTAGCAACTTCCGCTACTGGCGAACGTTGCTTTGCTTTTGGCAACCTAAGAAACCAAATAATCTCAGTTGATTTTATAGATTGTAATGGAGTAACTCATCAATTGAATAGCCAAAAAGATTTAACTGCTAATTTTGTTAACAGCTTATTGGATATTGACGAAAATGACCATCCCTTTAAAGACTTTAAATTTCCTCCATTAGAAGCTTATCAAGATTCTTTTAGTAATTATAGTCATTTTAAAAACGCGCCGTTCCCTAGAATGGAAAAAGAAATAGATCTTATGACCGGCACCGAAGGACAGTTAGGTGTGGTTTCACATGTAAAAATACAAACAATACCTTTTGAACCAGTAAAATATTTCTTTATTTTATTACCCAGATGGGAAGTAGATTACGATCCTCATTTTGAAATACTATCAAGGGCACAATCTTTCCGAGGTGATATATTAGCCCTTGAAATGGCTGACCATAATTCTTTTAAATACCTTGATACCAAGGATCATCTGGGCAATCTAGAAGATGTTCTTTTTGTTGAAATAAAAGAATCTTCGTTTGAACGAGTTTACAATGAATTTTTTTGCAAACTAAAAAAAATCCCGTTAGATAAGGTTTGCGAAATAAATGAAGCTGATTTTCATCATATTAGAGAATCCATTCCTCGTTCAATTTTTGAAGAAAATCAAAGAATGGGAACTACTAAAAAAGGAACTGATGTTCAGGTTAGAATCGATAGATTTCCAGAACTCTTAAACTATTATCGAGAGGGAACAAAACTCGGCATTGAATATAACCTATTTGGTCATTTTGGAGACGCTCATTTGCATTTTAACTTTATGCCTGAACCTCATGAAATTAATACATGCACTTACTATCTTACCGACTTATATCGTCTAATTAATAATTGGCAAGGATCGCCGTTTGCTGAACACGGTATAGGGCTTTTAAAATTACCGTTTATTCGTAATTTCTATGATAAGGTACACCTCGAAGTATTTAAATGGTTAAAAGAAACCTTAGATCCCTATAATCAATTTTTTCCCCAAGGTTTTTTAAACATTAAGCATTAAAAACTACTAGAATTTTTATCTAAAACAAGTATATATTTGCGCCCATTTGATTTTCCATAGATCTTAGAAACTACCTTTAATTTCTTATCTACTATTATTTTATCTGGCAAATGTTGTTTAAATGTTTCCGAAGCATCCATTACCAGACTAATTACTAAAGTATATTCTAACTTATCTGGATCATAATTGGTTATGGTAAGTCTAATTTTAGTAACAGAATCTTTATCAGCGATTAAATATTCTCTATATAATTCCCCCTGGTTAAAGGAAATTTTGCCTGCCATCATATAAAGAGTCGCTAAATCATACACATTATCAGTGGAAGGGTCATAATCCGGCGCTTTATCGGTAATAACAACTTTTTTAGTATTATCAGTTGACTCACTAAAATCCTCAACAGATACATCAGACCCAGTGAAGGTCCTATATAGGTAATAATTATTTTCAGTAAACCTATAAGCTTTGCAATTGGATCGATCTTCAGAGTAGTAAGACATTCCCGAATTTGATTGACACTGACTATATATAATCGGTGTTAATTTTTCCTTATCATTAAAACTTTTACTCTTTATCTGATGAACCACCATGCCAAAAACTTTAACGGTCGTATTAACCGATAAAGATTTTACTCCTTTTTCTAAAAAGGTGTCATCCTCAAATTCATACAAGGAAACTGTTTTCGCGAATCCACTATTAGCCACATAAACATACTTTTCCATCGATAATAGGTTTGATCCACTTGAAAATCCAACCAGCCAAATTCCAATCCCTAAAAATAATACAAATCTCATTTTGACTCCCTTCATTTTGAGTTTTGAATCCTAATATAAGATAATAAAATACTTTTACTTTTGATTTCTGAGTATTATACCTGATGATTCTGATGAGTCAACAAAGTAAAAAAAGCCGGTTAGCGTTATATTATGAAAAAGTAGCGCTAACCGTGGAAAAAAAAGCGTAACGTATTGAACAATGATACAAAATAATATAGAATTTAGAAGGGGGTGTTTTATAATATTTTCTTAATTTATTTTCGAGGGTAATATGTTAATTGAAATATTAGATCTCTTTTCATCCGTGGCCTACGCTGGAAATAATGTAGTTACCGAGGCTTCTCAAATAAGCCTCACTTCTGGGAGCATGTTATCTTTGATATCAGAAGCTAGTCCCATGGTAAAAGCTGTTTTATTGTTACTAACAGGATGTTCGGTTCTTTCCTGGGCCATTATTTTAAACAAATTCCTTAAGTTTCGAAAAGTATTAGTTTTTTCCAAACAGTTTTCCAGAGAATTCTGGGATAGTCATAGTCTAAATGAATTAAATCAAAAAGTAAAAAAGATGAAACCCAGCCCCTTATTAGATATTTTTAAAAACGGATACCTCGAACT
This sequence comes from uncultured bacterium, assembly GCA_964544765.1. Lineage (GTDB taxonomy): Bacteria > Bdellovibrionota_B > Oligoflexia > CAYFLR01 > CAYFLR01 > CAZJDM01. The sequence goes on along the minus strand of CAZJDM010000168.1, from coordinate 6,068 downwards.
TATCAGAATTACACAATTACAGAACAAACAAGAAGAAGATGGTTTTAATCGTGAATTCACCGGTATAACCAACATAAAAAGATCAATGAGTAAAGCTAAACTAGCTGCTAAAATTGATTTAGAGCGCGATATACCAATATTAGCGACTATTGCTACAGCATCTCCATTTATAGGACTTTTTGGTACCGTTTGGGGAATAGTAAATGCTTTTCAAAAAATTGGCTTAACAGGCAGTGCAAGTTTAACAACAGTCGCGCCAGGAGTAGCTGAAGCATTAATTGCTACAGCTTTAGGTCTTATCGCGGCTATTCCAGCAGTGATTTTTTACAATTTATTCGTTAATAAATTAAAAATTATCTATAATCAGATGGAAACTTTTTCTTCTGATCTTTTAAACATTATTGAACGACATTTCTTTTTTGAAAAATAATAAGAGATTACTATGTTATTAAACAACGATGACAATGAGATTAATTCTTTATCAGAGATCAATATCACCCCATTTGTAGATGTTTTATTGGTATTATTAATCATATTCATGGTATCCGCTCCACTGATCCAAACTGGTATTTCTATTAATTTGCCCAGATCAAAAACCTCAGATAAGACAGGTCAAGAAGAAAAAGTTATTCTATCAATTACCAAGAAAAGACAATTATATGTAAACAAAACCAAAACAGCTCTTGAGAATTTGGGTAAAAAACTTAAGGTAATGTATAAAAAAAGAAAAGATCATTCCTTATACATACGAGCCGACAAAAACATCCCTTATAACCTCGTTATCCAAGTAATGGATGTAGCCAAACAATCAGGTATATTAAAGATTGGAATGATTACTAATAAAAAAAGATAATAATAATGCTTCTAAGCCTACTAATTAAGAGAAAAAATAAACGGTCCAATCTTTCAAAGCAAATATATCGAAAACAGTTCCATTATGTTCTCAGCCTTTCTGTTCATGGTATTATTATATTACTTTGGATTTTGACTAGTTTGGAAAAATACGTAAATACTGATAATTTAGACAGTATTGAAGTTGATTTAGTTTATCAAGAACAAATAAAAAAAAATAATACTTCCGCAAAATCTAAACTTAAAATAAACCCTAAACTTTTACCGCAATTGCCAAAAAAATTTACAATTACTGACAAACTAAATCCCAAGAGTGATGATCTCTTAAATGCTATGCCAAGCCCAGACAGTAAGAGAAATTTAGAAGAAAAACTCGCCTCAACTATGAAAGAAAAGTCTTCTGAAGCAGAAAATAGTAATAAATTAAAAAAGGAAGAAGCTCTTAGACGTCTAATGAAACAACTTGCACTGCAAAGATTAGAAAAAAGTGTACCTGACTCCCAATTGGCTGGCGATGATACCAACGATGATCTAAATAATAAAAAGGAAAATTTTACTAAATGGTTAAAAATGAATAGTAGCATTGGAATAATAGAAGAAACTCTTAAAACCCAATTATACAGAAAAAAGGTCACCCAAATTATTGAAAAAAACTGGAACTTTTCTAAAATAGCCTTCGCCTCTCATAAATTACATGCCTATGTAAATATTTCGATAAACAAAGGAGGAAGAGTATACAATATCGAACTAGTAAAAAGTTCTGGAGATAAAGTATTTGACAAAATAATAATTGATGCAATTTATAAAAGTAATCCATTACCTCCACCTCCTACTAGTATTGCTTCTAAAATTATAAAATTAAATTTTCAACCGGTTAAACCTTCAGGGAAAAAGAATATTGTCAATGGATAGTTTGCATCATAATATATGCATATGCGTTATAATATAATAAATGTAGGGAGCTATAATGCGATTTAAAAATAGAAATAGTATTTTTTTTCTTTTATTCTTTTTATGTTTACCTCATAATATTTTTGCTATCAAAAACAAGTTAGTAATTGATATTACTAACCCTAATTTCAGAAAATTTCTTATTGCCATTCCTCCCTTTCAATATTTAGGTAAAAAAACAGTTGCATTTGATGGTAGTGAAATTGGCAAAGAATTTGCGGTTACTATAGGTAATTTTCTACGTCTAACTGGACTTTTTAACGTATTAGATCGAAAAATAGGGCTAAATACTATAGGTGATACCAATTCTGATTCTACTTCAAAGGGTCTTAGCCTCCCCGACTGGAAAGCCCTTAAAACTGATGGACTGATCCATGGTCAATTTTCAAGAACCGCCAATCTAATTTCAACAGAAATCAAATTTTTTGATGTAACCAGATCTAAACTTATTATTTGGAAAAAGTACTACAAAGGAACCAAATCAGATATCCGAGAAGTAGCAAAACGTTTTAGTAATGAAATGATATATGTGCTTACTGGCGAAGCGGGAATATTTAAATCTAAAATTGTTTTTCTACGTACCGTAAAAAAATACAAAAATGTCTATATGATGGATATTGACGGTGAAAATGTCCAAGCTATCACTAATTACAGAACAATTCATTTATCTCCTTCATGGTCACCAGATGGTAATAAAATTACATATACTTCATATAAGAGCGGAAATCCTGATTTATATGTATATTCTTTGTTAACCAAAAAGGAGATTCGAATTTCTTCTCGTAAAGGGCTGAATATTGGAGCCTCATGGACCTCAGATGGAAAACGAATCGCTTTTTCACGTTCTATTAAAGGAGACTCGGATATTTATACCATTAGCCCCGATGGAACTCACTTAAAACCTTTAATTACTGGATATGGTCTGGATATTTCTCCTCGTTTTTCTCCTGACCTATCATTACTAGCATTTGTTTCTGGAAGGTCAGGCAGCCCACATATTTGGATTATGAATCCACGAGATAGAAAAATACAAAAACTAACTCGCAAAGGTCGCTATAACGCTGACCCTTCCTGGGCCCCTAATGGCAAGAAAATTGTATTCTCCGGTTTTGATAGTGGCCATTTTGATATTTTTATTATGGATCCAGATCCTCTCAAACCAAACTTTGAAAGACTTACCATCAATTCCAGTGACAATGAGCATCCCTCATGGAGTCCAGATGGTAAACATATTGTTTTTCAATCTAATCGAGAAGGACAATACGAGCTTTATCTTATGAATGCTGACGGTAGCAATCAAAGACGCTTAACCTTCGGATTAGGATCCTGCACCTCTCCTGAGTGGTCAAAAGTAAAATCATTTCGCTAATACTAAACCTTTATTGTGCGCTGGAAACTGTGGTGGAATTCATTATAGTGCCAAATTAACAACAATTTACAAGTTTTTATTATTTATTATTATTTGTTAATAAATTACCAGCTCTTTATCAATCTGTTATATATATTTCACCACACTTTCCAACGCACAATTAATTCTTAAAACATGTAACTGGTATATTTTTGATACTTATTAGTTCATTTTTGTTACTTTATTTACTTATATTTATATATATTTATAATAGATGTTAATAATCAGTATATTTATTACTATATTTAATTTAAATATAATCAATATATTACCAATTTTCCCCATATTTGGCCCTTAAATTGCAAGGTAGAGATATCTGGAACGGGAGGATCATTAGATATCCTCTTAAATTAAATCCACACCATATATTATATTCTTTGAATTAATTTTATTTAGGGGAGGAACCAAACATGCAAACAATGAAAGAAAGCAAACAGACTAATTTATACCCATTTATGTTTATTTGCCTTACCGTCTTAATCACATTTTTAATAACCTCATGCGGTAGCAATAATAATCCTGGGTCTGGTAATCCAACCGACCAACAAAAAAGAGCTGCGCAAGAATATGCACGCCAACAAGCCGCGTCAAATCAATCCCTAGATGATAGAGAAAAAAGATTAAAATTAATGCAACAAAAGTTAGAAAACGATTCACTAGCTCAACAAAAAGAAGCCGAGGAATCTAGAGCAACTATATCAGCAGAAATAAGCAAATTAAGCGAATTAATGGAAGCATTAGCTTCAAAAGACGAAGCTACTAGAGTAACTAACGATCAAGCAGAAATGATCACTAATAGTGATGATACCATAACTTTAGGATTAACTGATTATCTATCAAGTTTAGGAGCACCTAAAAGTAGTTCGAATTCAGGATCAAAAGAAAATACTTACGTGCCATTTGGATATAGCAATACTAATCGACCAAATGGATATCCAGGATATCCTAGAAATCCATTGATGGGTTCTCAGGCCCCAACACCGTTTCCTGATCTGTTTCCTCCAACTACTGGTCCAACTATCACTAATACAGGTATGAGCAATGCTGCTTGGGTATCCCAAAACTGGTTTCCACAAGTACAGGCTGATTACACACGAATAAGTCCTTTGTGTGATCCCTCTAATGGATACTCAAACTGTCCGGTTCAAGATTACCCTTTCTTCGTATCAGTAGGAGATCAACTAGGACCTCAATTACTAGATCGATACTATCAGGCGGAACGAGAGTTATTAGTATGCAGTAATGGTAGATTCAATCAATCATATTTTGATAACTATTTAGCCGGATTTATCCAAGGTAATTGGTTAAACGATATTAGGATAGTAATTAATATCAATGTTTATTTTCGTGGACAAAAAATGGCTGAGCATATGTACGATCAATACAGTTATGCACCAGTTGTTATTCATCAAATAATACAATCTTTTCGCAACGAATATGAAAGATACATCACTGGTGGAAATTGCCATACACCTCCTGTACCTCAACCATGCGTATCAGGATATATGACCGGCACTATGATGAATGGATGCGGATATGTACCACCACAAATTCCAAGATGCGTTGTCAATAATCGAGTTTATCAACCTATCAGATGCAGAGCCATGAGATGTAGACAATATATCATCAACAATACTCCATTTGGACTAGGACAAGGACCGGGACAAGGACAATTTCACATTGGTTTTAGAGGACAAACTACTCAGATAGCATCTAATCCATACACTGGATCGTTCAACACATCAAGGTTTGGATGGGGTGTACTTTTTGCCCGGTAGTATAGGTAGACAATTGTAACTAATTTTGATAAACGGAATTAAAGTTCTACTAGATGCAGCCTTACTTCGCAGTATGGCTGCATTTTTCATTACTAACTATGTAGATCCGTAAATCCTCATGTTGCCAAAATTTTAGACGTTTTGTTTGAAGGCTGATAATTCCAGAAAAACAACTAAGTGTTTGTTACCTATTTGTTACAAAATAGCAGCGTCAAAATACTTGTTACAAATACAATTGTAACAAAAAGCTGAAAAATTACTTTCCAATAGACAACACAACATTTATATTGTATTATCCTTTTGATGAAAGTTAAGGAATTGATAAAATTACTCAAAGATAAAGGATGGAATCAAGACAGGATAAGAGGGTCACATCACGTATTTATTCATTCAGCGGCAAAACGATCAATAACAATTCCAGTTCATAACAAGGAAATCCCTGATTTTTATGCAAAAAGTATTTTAAAGCAGGCAAAAGAAGCCTTAAAAAAGAGGTAAATATGCAAGTACCAAAAGGATATTACGCAATTCTATTTGAGGAATTAGAGAGTAAAACCATAGGTGTAATCTTTCCAGAACACCCTGGAGTCGTCACTTTTGGACATGACTGGGAAGAAGCCAAAGAAATGGCAAGTGAAGCATTAGCGGCTGTCCTAGAATCCGACTTTGACAAGGTAAACTTCAATCTACCACCAGCGAAAAAACCAAGAAAGAAAAAAGGAGAAAAGGTAGTTTTTATCAGAGTCGAACCAAATATCAGAATGGCTTATCAACTTAGAATTTGGAGAAAACAGGTTAAACTAACACAAAAACAGATGGCTCAAAGGTTGGATATTTCTTACCAGGCCTATCAAAGAATGGAAAGGCCTGGTAAATCGAATCTAACAATCGAAACCCTAGATAAAATTGCAAATTCTTTAAATGCTGAATTAGTTATAGATATGAAACTTCCTATAAAAAAATCTGCTTAAGAGTTGGCATAAAAATAAATTATAAAAATATTCACATTATATTAAGTGTTTACATGTAATATTGATATACCTTTCGTAACGAGAAGGGCGCCCTCTTGGTTGACGCAA
>CAZJDM010000167.1:0-9029 GCA_964544765.1 uncultured bacterium | reverse complement strand
TCATCGCTTCAAAAATACCTTCAAAATCTTCTCTTTGAAAAGGTAGAAGTTTATCTAAGGCTTTGTTACGACTGGCTTCATCGGGTGCCAGAATAAACTCTCTCACTGCCCAAATACGCTCACCCTCAAAGAACATGTGCTCAGTTCTAGTGAGACCAATTCCTTGGGCACCAAGGGAAACAGCAATGCTTGAATCTTTAGGAGTATCAGCATTGGTACGAACTTTCATTGTTCTAAATTCATCGGCCCATTCTAGAATAGATTTAAAGGCGCCATACATAGGATCCTTTTGAGATTGCTCATCTTTGTGAATTAAAGCTGATATAATAGGACTATCTTTGGTATCGATTTTACCTAGAAAGACTTCTCCAGTTGAACCGTCAACTGAAATCCAATCACCTTCTTTAATAGTATAACCATTACATTTAATTTGCTTAGTACCATAATTTAGATTAAGAGCATTGAAACCTACTACACAACATTTACCCCAGCCACGGGCCACAACCGCCGCATGACTAGTCATTCCGCCAGTGGAAGTTAAAATGCCTTCCGCGGCCCACATACCCGATACGTCTTCAGGAGATGTTTCATGTCTGACTAATACAATTTTTTCTCCACGATCTTTCCAGGCTACAGCATCATTAGCGGTGAAGACCACTCGACCACAAGCAGCTCCTGGGCCAGCTGGCAGAGCGGAGCCAATACATCGTTTTTCGGTCAGAGCGGATTGTTTAGCATTATCATCAAATACCGGGAACAATAATTGATTGATATGATCTCCATCAACCTGTAAAACAGCCTCTTCTGGAGTGATGAGCCCTTCGTCTACCATGGCCCTGGCAATAGTAATAGCGGATTTACCAGTACGTTTACCCGACCTGGTTTGGAGCATAAAAAGTTGACCTTCTTGAATGGTAAACTCTATATCTTGCATATCTTTGTAATTTTTTTCCAAAGTATCACGAATAGTCATTAATTCTTGATATACGCTGGGCCATTTGTCTTTTAGGCCTGAAATAGGTAATGGTGTTCTAATTCCTGCAACTACATCTTCTCCTTGGGCATTAATTAAAAATTCACCATAGAACTCGTTGATACCTAAGGATGGATCTCTAGTGAAAGCAACACCAGTTCCTGAATTATCACCCATGTTACCAAATACCATGGTTTGTACATTTACAGCTGTTCCCAATAAACCGGTTAATTTATTAATAGCTCGGTAGGAAACCGCTCGTTCAGCGCTCCAGGAAGAAAAAACCGCTTTAATAGAAAGATTTAGCTGTTCGCGAACATCAACCGGGAAGTCTTTGCCAATATTTTTCTTATAAATCTCACGGTATTTACTCACAACTTCCTTCATTTGTTCAACTGATAGGTCAGTGTCATTTTTAGCGCCGGCTTTCTTTTTGATTTTAGAAAGCTCTTCTTCAAAATCATCATGTTCTATACCCATCACCACACCACCAAACATATCTATAAAACGTCGGTATGAGTCCCAGGCCATTCGTTCATTAGTGCTTTTAGCTAGACCATTTATTGTCTCGTCGTTTAGACCAAGATTTAATACAGTATCCATCATTCCGGGCATAGAAACCGCAGCGCCACTACGAACAGAAACCAATAATGGATTTTCTGGATCGCCAAATTTTTTATTCATAACCTGCTCTACTTGGGAAAGAGCCTTATCTATTTCTTGGTGTAATTCTGGTGGTAATTCTCCATCGTTTTGGTTGAAGTAATCACATACATTGGTACCTATAGTGAATCCTGGAGGTACTGGAATGCCAATGTTGGTCATTTCCGCAAGATTGGCTCCCTTGCCTCCTAAGAGGGATCTCATTTTAGCATTGCCATCTGCCTTACCCTTACCGAAGAAATATACCCTTTTTGTCATGTTTCCTCCTTACGTCACATTTCATATCTTTGCATCATCAGTGTAATAAAATATTTCCCTTTATCCCCAAATTCTCGCTACCCAATATGTCATTTTTTCTTTCCAGGATCAATATGTAAAACGCAGGGTAAATATATTATATTTCTTCCTTCCTTTTTGAGGGAAATTAACGGTGGATTTTTGATTATTGTGGTAGCTTTTTTAAGACAGCTATACTTTCGATATGAGCCGTTTGCGGAAACATATCGACAGCTTTAATTTGACAAAGTGTATATCCGTTTTGGAGTAATATTACCAAATCTCTAGCTAAGGTAGCCGGATCGCATGAAATATATACTATCTTGTTTACTTTTCTTTGAATAATACTTTCAAGTAATGTTTGATCACATCCTTTGCGTGGAGGGTCCAGTATAATACTGTCAAATGGAGGTAATTTTTTTATAATATCTTCGCAAGCTCCTTGGTGAAATTCGATATTCGGGATGTTATTTATTTCAGCATTGTACAGTGCGTCTTGAATGGCCCCGGTCACAATTTCTACTCCAATAACTCTTTTTACTGTTTTTACATTTCTTTCACTATTAACTGGCCCTATATTCTTAGCTAAGAAAATTGAAAGTACACCGATTCCACAATAAGCATCTACAATTGTATGTGAATTATCAAATTTACCGAGTTTTAGGACCTCGTTGTACAAATTTTCAGCTTGCAGAGTGTTAACTTGAAAAAATGAACCGGCTGATATTTTAAATTTAAGCCCTAACATTTCCTCTATTAAATGAGATCTACCATTTAGCTTTATGAATGATTTTCCTAGAATCACATTACCTTTTTGATTGTTTATGTTTTGAATTATTCCTTGGACCTCAGGTATCTTGGCTCTTATATACTTGCCTATTTCATTTAAGGAAGGACAATTTTGATTTTTAGTAACAAATATCACTAGAGCTTGATTAGTATAATGAGTGGTTCTAATAATTATGTGCCTGAGAGAGCCGGTGTGATTTTTTTCATTGTAGGGTATAATACCATACTTATTAATCTGTTTAATTTGTTCTTGTAGGAGTTCAAATATTTTATTTCCAAGTGTCGTATGAAGTAAGCAACTTTTCATAGCAATTATATTATGACTTCTTTTTTGGTAGAGACCTATTTGTATGTTTTGAGCAGTCCCAGCAACAGGTATTTGAAGTTTATTACGGTAATTGAATTGTTGGGGGGAAGGGACGCACTCAATTTTTGAGCCGGGACCAAATATGTTTTTCAAATTAATTTTACTAATCTTGCCAATATAATGTAGGGCATCAATAATACGTTGTTGCTTGAAGCATAGTTGTTGGTTGTAAGAGATGTGCATATATTGGCATCCACCGCATTGACCGTATAACGGACATTTTGCTTGCTGGCGGGAAGATGAGCTATTTATTACATCTATAATAATACCTTTGCCGTAAGTTTTTTTTTGCTCGGTTACTTGTATTTTTACTTGTTCTCCGCTGACAGCCTGTTCTATAAATATTTTAAAACCGTGATAATCACCTATTCCTTCGCCGTTAGAACCCATGCCAACAATATTTAAAACTAATTCTTGTCCAATGATATTTTGCATGAAATGATCTATTCTATATCTACATGTAAGACATTTACTTTTTCACCTCTATGGCCATAACTTGCCGTAATGTCAACAGTCAAGATGGGAGAAGATGCTTTATTTAAAGATAGTGCTTTGATATTTTTAATTGGAATATTAGCATATAATCTAGGTATCATTTTATTCGGTTCCCAAATGAAACCTTTCGCGACTGTTTTCCCATACCTAGAACTATTTAATCTTGTAGATAAAATATGAGGCGTTTTTAGTTTTTGAATAATGGTTAATTCGATTGTTCCGGAAGGATCAGGGATATAATATCCTACAAGTTTAAGTGAATATCTTCCTGGCTCAACATTCAAACTGATAGATTCTTCAAAACCATTGGTAGCAGATCTTCCTGAGTCGACATGATCTCTATAGAGGTATATATCTACATCAGTATCTGCATAGACACCAAAATAATTAGTGAGTATTTGTACATGATCTATTTCAGGTGAAATGTCAATAGAAATTAGTTTTTCTTTTTGATTAGAAACGGCGATCCTATGTTTCTCTTTAAATCCTGATATAGAAATATTAGCTGAATCGATCGTAATCAAGGAACCTTGATTACGGACATTTTTTAATAAAACTTGTGTTGAGGTAGAGGTGTTGTTTTTGGTAGCTTTTTCGCATTTAAGAGAAAATTGACTAGCGGTTATTTGATAAAAGGAACCATCTAGTTCCTGGAAGCTGGTTCTTGCTTTTGAACTCGATTGAAGCGCAATTTCATATAGTCCAGGATCAAGTTCTTTTAAGAGATAACGTAAAGATTGGGTTTCATGAGTATTGACATGATTGGATTGGGATGATGGATTTGATGTAGGATTGACACTACTAAGTTTGAAATTATTTAATGGTAATTTTATACCGTTATGAAAAATATCGAGATTAATTGAACCAGGTTCACTATGTGTAACCTGTAGGTTTAAAAGAACGCTGGATTGATGGTCCTTGATAGGTAAAAAATAGCTGCGTTTAAGTCCAGCAGGAATAAAACCCTTAGTGGCATATTGGTTATTATCAATAGTTGAGTCAAAGCGAGTGCTTGCTCCGACAATAATTACCGGAAAAACTAAGTCGAAATATTGAGAAAGTCGATCTTTATAACCTTTGATAACAGTTTGATGAATGCCCGGTTTAATTTGACCGTTTTCAATTAATTTGTACCTATCAATATAAAGATAAATGGCTGTTTTGTTGTCAGAAGATATTGAAAATTGTTTCTTTTTTAGTGCACTTAAAGAAGAGAAAGACAGCCAATCATTCTTTTCATCAATTTTTAGTAAAAGTTCATGGTCATTAGTTGGTGAATCTCCATCCTTTTGTGAAGGATAATCATCAACTTCTAAATCTACTCGAAAGGAGGAATAAAAGCTGTCATAGGAGATAAATCCATGAGCCTTGCGATGGTAGTTGTTTAACTTTGAGGTCATCGATGCGTTGAACCTGATGGATGTTTCAGTAATGATCTGTTGTAATATTGCCCATACGTTCAGTGCGTCAATACGTCCAGCACCACCATCAATCCAGTTAAACCTATGAGAAGTAGGTTGGTAAATACAGGGGGAGGAATGTTGATCCGTCTTACATTCGTAAGTTGTATAAGGACTATAAGGTAAAGCAGAATTTTTAAGAGCCTTATGAAGATGACTAATGGGAATGGGATTAACGTGATTACTCGAAGGAGCGATATTTGCCATATTTGATTTATTTAAAGCGTCATATAAAAGTGATATTGCAGCAGTAGTATTTGATGTGGCGTTGGAAGTTCCAGTGCTGTGTCTATAGAAATTAAGGCTATTATTAGTACTACTAAACGGTGTTGCAAGAGGTACAGCTGATAAACTCCATCCAGGAGCTCCTATATCTGGCTTTAAAACACCATCTATCATAGGTCCTCTAGATGAACTATTACTGACATAATATTTAAGAATGCCTGATCGGGGGATAAGATGAAAATGATGAGTTTGATAGGCAAGATAATAACTAGCGACGCTAATAACACTTGGTGTGGTGACAATACCATGGGTGTTGATTCCAGGGCCATTATTACCAGCTGCTTTAACAATCGCTACATGGGTAGAACGAATTAAACGTTCTAGGGTCATAGCTGTAACACTTTTGGTATCATTGATTTCTTGGTTCTCCCCAAAGCTGATATTGATGACATTTATGTTGAAATTATCGATCATTTTGCTGAGTGTATCGAGGTAGTTTCCATTAGTTGGAGCATTTGGTCCGATTAAAGATAATCCAACTAGTTTAGCTTGAGAAGCAGTATAATTATCTTTTATCGCGGATTGAAAATTACCCGCCGCGGTACCCGCGCAATAAGTACCGTGTCCTTCTAAATCAAAACCTACTAAGCCAATTTGATATAATTTAGCTCCATCATTTGGATCTTTATCAAAATGTTTTAAATCATTGCCATATAAGCTTAGTTCAATACCCGGTTCCATTGTTATAGCAATAGTAACCGTTCCTTTATTGCGGTCGGATAGTAATTTAGTTTGGCTAGAAGACTGTAAGGTTGATCTTTTATCTAATATATCAAGGCGAGTAGTAAATCGGTAATAGCTTTTAATGGGGTTTCTAGGGTTATTTATATAACGATCCTTAATGTTTTGAGCAACCCAGTTAAAATCTAATAATTTGTTTTCATCTTCAATACTATAATCGCCCTTTTCAGGGTAGATACCTTTATCATTAACATTTATGTATGTTTCAAATCGACCTTCATCGTTTTTAAAAGCTATTACGGGAAAGACAGCGTCAGCTTTGCCATCTTGATTGAAATCGTAATTATCAAAACCCTTATATTGAGAACTAAATTGCCTTTCACTAAAATAGCCTAAATAATAAGTTCGTGATTTTATTAATTTATGGGTTTTTTTGATAGTTATTTTCTTTTGCCCGATGGTTGCTGTTAGATAATCTTCACCATCAATAATTTCTTCTTTTGCTTCTTTAAGTATGGCTCGATCTGATTGCCGGATACTCCTAAGACCAATAATTCGATCTTGGAACACGTCGGTTCGGGATATATCTAATCCTGTATCTACTATAGCAATTGTTGTTGAACTACCATTGAGTGGTTCATTAAAATTTTGATCGAATTCTTCGACTAATTCATTAGTTCTCATAAAAATGCTGGGGGAGTGTTTATTAAAATCAACAGTTAAATGAGAGTTATTAAATCCTGTTGTTTCTGGTTGATCTGATGTTGTTTTTACTGATAGAGGCTTATTAATTTCTAGCGCTATTAAAAGTTTACTATTGTATAAGCTTATAGCTAAGTTATTTGTGGCTTTTAAATGGATATATCCTGTTTTCTGATCAGCAAAAATGATTTTTCCATTATAGAAATCTATTAAATCTATCACTTGTTTGAAATGCTTAAGGCTGGTTAATAATATAAATTCGTTAGTAACATCGGGAATTTTTTTCGGTACGCTACTAAGAATAATTCGATCAGGATTAGGAGATGAGGAAGGTGAAGAAGCTGTACTTAAGGTATTTGATTTGATCCTCTCAAGAGTATTGTCTGATAAAAGACCAGCTCTTTGTATATCAATTTGTCTACAACTAAAAATAGTAAGACAAATAATAAAACTATATTTAAAATGTTTAAAATAAGTATGTCTAGGTGTTATTTTCATATATCCCTTGGTATTTTAACTTTATCCTAAAAATTAAGTATATAGTTAAATAACCAAATGATTTAAAATATCTTTACGATTGAGTATATAGAATATTCAAGAAAAAAATGGAATATAATAATATATATAATAATAATAAAAGTATAACAATATGTTAAAGGTGTTTAGAAGAGATCGTCTTTGAGGATAACTATTGAACAACAATGGCAAATCATAGGATCTGCTTTCCAAACCGCAATTGTATCTAAAGGAGGATTTGAGCTTTCATTAATAACTTTTAAATGTTTTAATTCGCGACTTTCTGTTTTAATTACCCCCAGAATATTCATTAGGATAATTCTCATTTGTTTAAACTTGTGTTTTAGTACTTTTTGTTCATTTATTAATTCATTGATTTTGGTTTCTGTCGGGCATTTGGAATCAGTATTTATTTGCTCTAAAATAAGTTCAGGTTCATCTTCGCCATAATCGATATAAATATGTGGAAAACACCCATCTTTAAAGAAAATTACTTTTTCAATGCACCATTTATAGTCTAGTGATGATTGATTTTCCCAAGCAAAAATAGGTACTCCCTTGTCAGCTAAAGCAGCAGCAATATCGTTTTTTATGATTCCATTTTTCTTTCTGGGTAGCCATCTGACATCGGCACCCAATTTAATCAATGTTTCTACCAGGATAGCTGTTTCAAGAACAATATCCATAGATACTGTAATTCGTAGAGATTCAAGTGGCTTGCGAGGAGCTAGAGTACTCAAAATAATTTTTACTCCGTTCATCCTTTTGAGAGTGGATTCAATTATTTTTCTTCCTTGAGGAGCTAGATCAATATTTTGTATCTTGTAATTTTCTGGAGGAACCAGATCATTATCTTTTAACTTAAAATTTTCCATTTTTAACTTCTCTAAAAATTTTAAAAATCCCTCATTTAAAAGATCGATACTTATTATTGTTCTTATTAATATTTACTAATATTTGCGTATTATTCTTAGGTTAACAAACATATTTTATCATTCATTTGGCAAATGGTGAGATGCTTGTTAAGATTTACTAGTAGAATCATAAATTTAAATTAAAATATCGGTTTAATATGAATCTTGATATTAATGATAATCAATCATATTCTTCTTCTTCCTTTCAGTTTCAATATGAGAGGAAAATTATAATTTTATGTTTATTAATATATGGTTCTGTAGGTTTACTATCTATTTTCTGGCTCTGGTGGAGAGGAGAGCTTAACTTATTGGTTGGAGATAAACCCTTATTAATGACAACTTACGGAATAGGGGTTGGTTTGGCGATTGTTGGGGCGTGGAAATTATTAACTTTATTTTTTAAACGAGCCCAATATTTAGAACAGTCTTTATCAAAGGAATTAGGACCACTATCTTTGGAGACGGCATTTGTCTTGGCTCTTTTAAGTGGTGTAGGCGAGGAGTTGTTTTTTCGTGGTGTTATTCAACCCCAAATTGGATTGTGGTGGACATCGTTGATTTTTGGTATGTTACACATTCCTTTTCGTAAAGAAATGCTAATGTGGCCCATATATGCTTTTCTGATGGGGTTATTTTTAGGATGGTCCTTTGAGTTAAGCGGTAGCCTGGTCTTTCCAATTGTGGTGCATTTTGTTAATAATTGGATAAACTTATGGCTCATGTCAAAGAAATTCCTACATATCAGCGACAAGGATGGGCTAAAATAATGTTGGAAAATTTGAAAGAAAAAGCTCGCCAAACTAATAGCCGATCAATAGTATTAGAAGTACGTATTTCCAATATGGCTGCATTAAATTTGTATCAGAAATGGGGCTTTAAAAAAGTCGGTGCTCGCCCTAATTATT
>CAZJDM010000166.1:0-9070 GCA_964544765.1 uncultured bacterium | reverse complement strand
AATTCCTGGAAGGGACCCGCTGAAGCGGTGGGTTTAAAACCCAAAAATTAGAAATCAAACCTAAAATCGAATTAGAATCACAAACCCATCCTATTAATCCCCTAGTCTACAACGATTACCAACCATCCAAACCACCAACCCAGACCACCAAAATGCAGCCTTGTTTTTCAAACCCCAATCCGTGAATATGATAACGATATTGATAATGATATTTAAAACCCTACAAAAGGATCCTATTAAAACCACCACTTCCTTGTGAGAATTTAATGGGGATAAAATAATTTTTAAAAATGCTATTGATTTCTTTTGCAAAAAAGAGGATAGTAATTGGTAAGCGAGATTCAAGAAAGTTTACCGCTTTCCTGAACCTCTAAACAAAACACCCTAATAGAGAGGATGTCATGTCTAAGAAACACCATAGCCTAATATTCAATCAAAATCCATTACAATTCATTCAAAACGGGCAAACTAAGGTTAGTTTTATCTACCTTTGTTTTACTGACTTTCTTATTAGTCCAACTATCTCAAGGCAACTAGGATAGTAATTAACAAGAATAACCGTATTGGTAGGAAGCTTTTTTGAGCGATTGTCTTGTTAATATCCTTCCTATTCAATGCTTTCTTATTTGAAAGGGACTAATCATGGAAGATAGGGCAGTAAATGTAAGGTTGTTATCAGCTGGTAATGCTACTCCTGAAGTAAACAATTCAAAGTTAGTAAATGAAAGATCAAAGCTAGAACGAATGTGCCAGCAGTTTAACGATAAACTTGGTTGTGTGGTATCATTTCGGCTATTACCGGATAGTTTAAAAGAGGAATATAGGATATTAAGGAAGTCTAAGGAGATTAATCTACGACTATTTGCCATTCTTTTACTTGGTATAGCTGCAAAGTGCCGGGATGAGTTTTTATTATCTCGTCGTATTATGTGTGAGCTTATTGATAACGCTCCTGTTAGAGATAGCGGTATTGGCCAACAGACCTATAACGGTTTTATTTCAATGCTTCTTACTTATGGCATATTGGTTTGTTTAGAAAAGCCAACTAGAAATATAGCAGGTCGTTATAAATTGGTTAATGAGGTTTATGCTAGTCTAGTAATTGATGAAAGTCAGTTGATTGAGAAGATTGCAGTTAGGGAGGACGCTTTTGAAAGTTCTGATTGTGAGGAGGATGAACCGGTAAAGGTAGATGTACAGGAAGAGGTGGCTGCTCCTAGTGATGAAGTCATTGATGGTAATGATCTTATTGATAGGACTAATATTGATAAAAAACCCATTGAAATTAAAGAGCCCGTAGTTGAAGTAAAAACTGATACCAAAGAAGATTCCGGTAATGATGAAGCTAATAGTTCTTACGCTCTTGATAATAAGCCTTCTGAATCAGTGGAAACCAAACCATCTAGTAAAACCCCTCCTGTTTACAAAAGCTTAAAAAGGCATCTAGGTCTGGTTAAAACGGCTCTTAAAGATGGAGCTTCACCTTTAGATGCTAACCTTTTTAATCATGGAGTTACTGACGATCCTGATATGACCAAGTATTTTAATGGGATCATTGTTGATTGGTTTGAAAAGATTAATAGTGAGGTTAATCCTGATACTAAATTCTCTTTATACAAGACCTTTGCTAGTGTGATAGTCGGTGAATTACAGAGTTATGAAGGTTTGAAAAATAAGGAATGGGAACCAAGTTGGGTTTATAAAGGAATCTGTGAATTTTGGAGCCATGATGTTGGTTGGTTTGCTACACCCAAAGGAGAGCGTTTAAATAGGCCGATTACTTACCTGTATGCCATTGTGAAGTCTAATTGGAAAAGTGATTAATTTTAATTAGGGAGGATTTCATGAACGCCACTAGTTCTATTAATATTTCTTCAAATTTTAGGTTTTTGCTTATATTAACTTGCACCTTACTCACCATAATATCGGTGACATATTCGGTTTCCTTTTTTTGGCAAATGTCCACTAGTGACTTTGGCCGAATAATGGCATTACTGTTGGCGCTGTCATTTGAGAGCATGAAATATTTGGCAATACCGGTAGGGATCAAGAGCTTTAAAAATAATCAACCGTTTATTGGTTCACTTTTTACTTTGGTAGGAGGAGTACTATTATTGGTCAGTATTACCGCCAGTTTCGGATGGTTGAACCATGCAGCATTGAGTTCTAAGCAAAAAGCTAAGGAATCCTTTGTCAAATATAACACCCGAAGTCAGATGATTAATAATCTAAACAAAGAGATATCGGTATTGAGCCGTGATAGTTTGAAAGACTTATCTGGAGTTTATAGGACCAGAGGTAAAAATACCTTGAGTACAGTTCAGTCCTTAAGAGCAGAACTTTTGTCTTTAGCCAAAGAAAATCAAGGTATAGAGCTTACTTCAAGTGATGCTATCTTTTATAACCTAGGACTATCAGAAAAAGAAAGTCTTAAAATAAGGTCTTTTTTATTCCTGATAATTGCCATTGTACCGGATGTCTCAGTCATAATATTGTTGCTTTTACTGAGTAGTTCTAAACTGATTAGTCCTGTTAAAATAAAGGTCCAAAAAAATGAGTCCTCTAAATACCAATCTGAGTCCTTCCAAAAACTAGTTAATCCAGTGAGCAAAGAAAGTCTTAAAACTAAAGGATCTCAAAAGACTGATTTAAGGACTGATACGGACCGGGCTAATAATGTCAATCATCTTAATATTAGCGATAATGAAGATCCTTGCTATGAGAGGGTAGTAGGTAAATTAATAGACAAAAGTTATAAGCCATCGATTGAATACGTCAGAAGAGTGGAGAAAAAGGGCAAGGCTAAAATAGGAGAATATTTTAAACAGATGCTGGATGAAGGGGTGTTAACTAAGGTTGGGAGAAGATATGTTTTAGCAAAATGTTAGGAGATTTTTTAAGAGCTAATATGAGGACTGAGTTCATTGAGAATGATAGCCTATATACCTTGGGAGAGAATCTTGTGAAGTGCTTAGAGGTGAAGGAGTTGTTAGAAAGGTACTTCCTGAATGAAAGAAAAGAATCGATGGATATTGGTAAGGGTTTGAAAGAGGGGGTTTTTGCTTATTTGGATAAGAAGTATTCTGAGGAGGAGGAAAGTGACGAAGATGATGAGGTCAGTGATGATGAGGGTTGATTTTATGGATTTGACTTTCAAAGGTTGTTGGTTTATTGATTGGGCTAGAGTTGGGATTTATTTATGAACCGTGATTGGAGGGGGTAGATTTCTGTTTCTCCAAAACTGATGCTGGTAATAACATTTTCATTAATTCTTGATCTCTAGCTTTCCTTTTTGCAGCTATAGCCTTTTTTTCCTTGAGTTTTTTTTGAGCTAAGTGTTTCTTACGGATTTCTTTAGCTATTCGATAAGCCTCTTTTCTAAGAAGTTTTTGCTTTTCCAAATATTCTTTATTTCTTTCTTTTGCCCTTAAATAAAGCTCTCTGCGTTTTTTTTTCATGAATTCTTTTTTAGAAGGGTTCTGGGTATTATTACTTTCAGTCATTATAGTAATCTCCTAGCTGAAGCTTGCATATCAAAAATTAGATTCCAACTCGAATTATTTCTTATAACTTTTTGACAAGATTATTTCTTTCAGTTCTACTACTTGGCTTTGCAATGATTTTATTGATTCTATTACATCAACATTTTCGGTAGTATCAATTGATTGCGTCCTTTTATAATTCTCCATGGCGTTAACCATTACTGCAATAAACAAATTCAACATTGTAAAAGTCGTTATACATATAAAGGGAATGAAAAAAACCCAAGCTAATTGAAATTTCTCTAGGACAGGCCTAACTATTCCCATTGACCAACTTTCAAGAGTCATAATTTGAAACAATGTATACATCGATTTACTGACCGATCCGAACCATTCTGGGAACTCAACACCAAAAATTTTTGTTGCCATTACACCAAAAACGTAAAACAAGACTGCTAAAATACTTAAAATTGATGTCATTCCTGGGAGAGCTGATAATAAGGCTTCGACCACAGAGCGCATTTGTGGAGAGATTGACATCACCCTCAAGACTCTTAGTATTCTAAAGGACCTAAGAATGGATAACGATCCCATTGATGGAGTTAGAGATATTATGATAATTAGTAAATCAAAGACACGCCATGGATTAGTAAAAAATCTTGATTTAAAAACACTTATAGTTATGAATAGTTCGACAACAAAGACAGCTATAAAAATTCTATCCAGGTTCTGTAAAACTGAACCATATGTATTTATGATTCTTTCTGAAGTCTGTAATCCTAGCACTACACCGTTTAAAACGATAATTAATAAAATGACATTTTGAGTTATTTCGCTGGTTATAAATCTGTATAATAAAGTATTCCAGTTCTTCTTTGTAAAAAACAACTTCTCAGAATTAGTGTGCATATACCACTCCTACCACAAGAAAATCCAACTTTTTGCACGTCATGAAATTTAGAGCTGCTATAAAGATTTTCCGACATCCCATTATTTCTAAATTATTCTTCCAAATTTAGTCTTTGATTTAGTTTCTTCCCTGTTTTGAAACGGATCCGATTTTTAGGTTTAATAAAAATAGGTTTAATAGTTAGAGGGTTACATCCTGTAGTGTAACTTTCATAAGCTTTCACTTTAATAACACCAAAACCTTTCAGATAAATTCGTTCACCATTAGCTAATACCTCAGTCATTTTATCAAATAAGGCATCAATGATTTTATAAGCTGTAGTATAGGGAATATTGGCCTTCATAGCTACCATTGTTATCAATTCTTTCTTCAGCATAAAATGAATCCTTTAACATCAAATCATTTCTACACATCCATGTCTATTATCTGAATAAGCCCCATAGGTACAACAATTTTTAAGGAGATTCAATGATGGAAAGAAAGAACAATATAGAAAAGTTACATGATTTAGATGGTTTGTATAGAAGAAGTGCCGGGAAGGCTGTTAGAGATCCATTTATGCTAACTTCAACACATGTCCAGTATGAAAAAGTTGATAAAGAAGGGGAAGTTGAATTAGTAGATCTTTGTTCAAGGCTGGAAGTAGTTGCTTTTACTAGAAGCTTTGATGGTGATGCTTGGGGTAGATTTATCCGTTTCAAAGATCCTGATGGTATTACTCATGAATGGGCGATGCCGATGAAGATGCTCGCGGCTGATGGGGTTGGTTATAGGGAGTATTTACTTAAGAATGGATTGTTGATTGAACCAGGAAGAGCAGCCAGGGAAATGTTACATAAATATCTGACCACTTGTATTCCTGAGATTAGTATTCGCTGTGTTGATCGAATTGGTTGGCATAGTAGCGACGATGGTTCTGTTTATGTTCTACCTGACACTACCTATGGAAAGGAGAAGGTATTATTACAGACAGGTTCATATCTTGATCATTCGTTTAATACGGCTGGTACATTGGAACAATGGAAGAATCATGTTGCTAAATATGCTAAGGGTAATTCTCGGTTAACCATGTCGTTATGTACGGCCTTTGCCTCTACGCTACTTGAATTGACAGGTCTAGAAAGTGGAGGGATTCATTTTTGTGGACCTTCTAGTATTGGGAAGACGACTTCATTACAAATGGCGGCTAGTGTTTTTGGTGGAGGTGGTATTGGAGGCTATATCAATCAATGGCGCACTACTAGTAATGGGCTAGAAGGGTTGGCAGCTGGTCATTGTGATGCTCTTTTATGTCTTGATGAATTAAGCCAGGTTAAAGGGAAGGATGCAGCTGAGATTGCTTATATGCTGGCTAATGGAACTGGTAAGAACAGGGCTCATAAGGATGGTAGTCATAATAAACCTCAGAAATGGAGGCTGTTATTTTTATCAACTGGTGAAAAAGGTCTGGCTGATAAGATCGAAGAAGTAAAGGGTCTTAGTACTACGGCAGGCCAAGAAGTAAGAATAATCGATGTTCCTGCTGATGCTAATAAAGGATTAGGGGTTTTTGAAAACCTACATGAGTTTAAAAATGGTGATCAGTTATCTTCATATATAAAGGAAATGAGCGGTCGTTATTATGGATCTCCAATAAGAGAGTTTCTAAAAAGATTGGTAGAAGATGACAGGGCTGAATTATTGGAGAGATTCAAGGATGCTACGGCTAGGTTTAATAAGATAATTGATATTGAAGATGCTGATGGTCAGGTTAAAAGAGTGGCAGGGAGGTTTGGTTTAATCGCCTTTGCTGGTGAGCTGGCTATTGTTTATGGAATCTTACCTTTGGATGGTAAACAGGTAATGGAGGCTTGTGTTAGTTGCTTTCAAGATTGGAGAAATCAAAGAGGTGGTGATGAAGCTCTGGAGATTAAGCAGGTGTTGTCACAGATAAGGTTGTTTTTTGAGCAGCATGGTGAGAGCAGGTTTAGTTTGATTGGTAGTGGTAATGATAGACCTACTATCAATAGGGCTGGGTATAAGCGGATGAACAGTAATGGTGGGTTTGATTATTTGGTATTGCCAGAGGTTTATAAGAGGGAGCTTTGTAAGGGGTTTAAGCTGGCGTGGGTGAATAAGCTACTTTTACAACGAGAATTGTTGGTAGCAGGTGAAAGTGGAAGGCCAGATCGAAAAGAAAGAATCAATGGTTTTGCTCATCCCATTCGTGTGTATGTTTTTAATTCTAAGATCTTTGATGATGAGAACCTTGATGTCAGACACAATGAGGTTGAAATTCGTGGGGACATCGGGGACACTGGGGACAAAACGATTAATCCTAATGATTCTCATAGCATAACAGTAGGTATTACTGTCCCCAAAACTAATATTACTCTGGGGTCTGTGGGGACAAATCCATTAGTTGTAGATAATACGCCTGTCCCCAATGGTAAAAATGAAATGATTGAGAATGACCATAAAAAGTTCAATGATAACAATGTTGTCCCCAATGTTCCCTGTGTTCCCAAAGAAAATGATGGTACCGATCTGAGTTTGTCTGAAATTGAGCTGTCCCCTTTGTCCCCAAATGATTTTTTGCTATGGGGACAAGAAAAAGCTAATGATATCAGGGCTGTCCCCAGTGTCCCCAATGTCCCCAGAGAAAATCAGATAGATCGGACTGTTTCAATGGATGGAGTTGATGTCAGTTTCAAAGTGTCGGTTGAGGAAGAGCTAAATCGTATTCTTGGCGATGCTATGTCTGAGGTGAATAAGTTTAATTGGCAAGCGATAGCGGATTATTTTACGAAAAGTCGACCTGAGGTATTAGAGTTTATACAGAAGGCTGAGGATGCTATTAATCCTGCTTGGTTTAAGGTGTTGAAGGATGAGGCTACGATAGAGGAGTTTAGGTTGGTGGTTGATAAATGGAAAAGGAGTGTCTTTAGGGCTGGGAAGGTTTATGAGGAGCAGTTGTTTTCTCCCCGCTACTAATAATTAGGACGGCGTGTAAAACAATTAGGGTTTTATTCTAAGAGTTGATTTATCTCTATTTCAATGATAAACGATTTTTCACTTTATTTACTTTTCCTTCCAAGACTAAAGACAGGACCTGTACGAGCTGGTATTTTTATTGCTTTTTTGACAGGTTGAGGATCTACTCCATTTCTCATTCTTAAACCGGACATTATGGTATGTGCCAGGGGCTTAGGTAAATCAAATCCATTGTCTACAGATGATGGCCCTAGTGGAAGAGTTAAGGATTCATTTTCTACATCTACCATGCAAGTTAGCTTACTACTTGGATAGGGATGTGAAGGGCATAATTCTTCCAATTTAATCTCTATAGGTGGAGGAGTACTAAATTGTTCTCCTATTGAAAGTGATAACAATAAACCCATACTTTTGGTTAATTTGCCTACATGAGTTTTTTGATAAAATAGATTGTATTTATCTGGACAAGAAGCAAATCCATCTTCTTGTTCTCTTTCAGCTTTAAGTACAATTTTGCTGCTTTGATCTGTCTTGTCACATTGACCATTTTTTCTCTTCCAGATAGCTATTGATTTAATAGCTGTTTGAGCGTTTTGAGGCTTTTTTTCAAAACCGATACAAATATTGTCGTGATTGGGGATTGAATCGGAAACAGAAAACTCATATACAGAACTATCTTTCCTGGCTTTTGATAAATCAAGGGGTTTCAATTCAGTAAGGTCCCTGAGTGGAGAAATATCGTTTATGCAATTTTTGCAATCTACGGCACCCGATAAAGTCAGTTCGCCTGGTTTGGCAACATCAACGTTAGAAAGTGAACTTTCCTGTAGTAAGCTTTTACTCTCAGGTAAATGTCCGCAAGCTGTTAATAATAGGGTAATTAAAATAGAAAAACTGATTATGATTTTCATGTTAAATCTCCTACGTGAAATTGTAAGCAAGAAAGAAAGACTTCTTGACGAAAGGACTCATAACACAAAATTCGTTCAGATATCTATTATTATTTTATAAATAATGGATGTTTATGACCAATTAATAGATCTAATTGGCCTAAATTCAATTTTATATTTATATATTTGCTATTATATATTTTGCTATTATATGTCGTCAATTCAAAGATGATTGAAGATGAAATTATGAACAAACACAGAGGGGTTAAAATTCTTGGGAATTCTGGGAATATGGGAACAAAACAATTAATCCTAGTAATTATCATAATATAACAATCGATACTCTGTTCCCAAAACCTAAAATTGATCTGGGAACTGTGGGGACAAACAGTTTAATTGCTAATAATAATTCTGTCCCCGAAGTCCCCAAACGATATTTTGCAATGGGGACAAGAAAAGGCTAATGATAACAAGGTTGTCCCCAGTGTCCCCAACGTCCCCAAAGAAAATGAGATAGATTTGTCTGAGTTTGTCGAAGATTGATCTGTTCCCAAATTCCCAAAACTGTTTTTTTAATGGGAACAAGAAAACAGTAGTAATAACAACGATGTTCCCATTGTTCCCACTGTTCCCAAAGAAAATTAGGATAGGTCGTCAAAGTTTGGTGTATATCAGGAAGTCACCGTTGTTTTCTGAGGACAGTTAAGTAATGTCTATTGTTTTAAAATTCGTTGATGGTATTTGTTTGGTTTCTTTCTTGTCATAACTTGTTTGATAATTGCCTTGGTATGATTGATTGGCAATGGGTTGAGCGT
>CAZJDM010000165.1:0-9310 GCA_964544765.1 uncultured bacterium | reverse complement strand
ATCATGGTTACGCTCGATTTAATCCCTTTGCTCATGCTCCTATGAAAATTACTGTTCAAGATGTACTTAATTCTCCGGTTGTAGCTTATCCCTTACGAGCTTTAGATTGCTGCCTAATGAGTGTGGGCGCGGCATGTGGTATTATTTGCGATGAAGAAACCGCTTATCAATTAACCAAAAATACTAAAAATAAACCCCTGCGAATTTGGTGCTCGGCAGGTTCACATACCTTAAGGCCGGCGTGTCGACGTAATATGGACATCCCCTTATTACCCAACGAAACACCGGATCAATATAAAGATTTAGAAGAACGTTTTCCAGGAAGTGACAGATATCCAGGATTTACCAGCTTTTTGGCCGCCAGAATGGCAGCTTATTACGCCTATAATATGAGTGGAATTATTGATCCCATCGAAGATTTAGATGTTGTTGAACTACATGACGCTTTTACTATTAGTGATATACAAACTTATGAAGATATTGGCATTCGCCCATATGGTGAAGGCAGGGATTATGTCGAATCCGGTGATTGTTATCATACCAACCCTAAAACGGGAGAGCCAGGTAAACTGCCATCTAATATTTCCGGTGGACTTATTGGTTGTATGCATGGTGTAGGTGCTACCGGAATTATGCAGACGTTTGAAATTGCCAATCACATTTGGAACAGATGGGCTGAAATGCATGGAGACGAAAATCGTTGGAAAGAGTTTAATCGTCAAAAACCTGCGGATTGGACCGATTTACAGGTCAAAGGAGCTAAGCGTGGATTAGCGGTAAGCCATGCAGGCGTTGGATCACATGTTACAGCAACGGTTCTTATGGATCCCGATCATTTAATAAAAAAAGATGTATAGTGATGTATGGCTTAAATACAAAAGAGTTTATAGCTCAAAGCTTGTGACAAGGTAATACTATGACACACACAAAATTTTAGGGGAAAAATTATGGCAATACGTGGAAATGTACAAGTAAAAAATGGTAGATATAGATTTGAAGGTACTTTTCATCATGGTGAACCTAACCAGCCTATCAGAAACGAGGAAGGTAAATTAATGGGGGTTACCAACCCACGTGAGATCGTTCATGTTCACGCCTATGGTGGTGAAGGTGTGTTTTTTGAAAGTTTGGGTCAAGGAAAGATTTTAGGGACCAAATGCGAAAATTCCACGTGTGAATATGAGGAGACTGTTTATCTGCCCTTTCGAATTCATTGCCCGGATTGTCTAGCCAAAAACACTGTTCTAGATTTGACAGATATCTGCAGAGAAACCGCTACGGTTCATACGTTTATGGCGTGTGAAAGATCGGGTGCCTTTAATACATTAAAGAAACCTGTGAAGTTTATCAATATTGAATTTAAAGGTATTTCTACGATCTTAATGAGTTATCTAAGTGTGGGTGAGCCGAAATTTAATATGAAGGTTGTGCCTATTTTTCAAACCAAGGAACCCACTTATACCATTATTGACTTATCTTGGGTGCCAGCCGGAACTCCTGAAAGTACATTGCTAGAAGGATTTACTTTTTATTAAATAGATTTTGAGTTTTCAAACAGATTTTGACCAACATTAACATAACCGGTACTTCAATTAGAACACCAACTACGGTTGCAAGAGCTGCTCCGGAAGAAAGTCCAAATAACATTACAGCAGTGGCTATGGCTACTTCAAAGTGATTAGAGGCTCCTATCATCGCGGATGGAGCGGCATCTTCATAGGTTAAGTTAAGCATTTTGGCCAAAAAATAACCAAGTACAAAAATCGCAATGGTCTGAATAAAAAGGGGAACAGCGATCCATAAGATAGTAAGTGGATTGGAGAGGATCACATCTCCTTTAAAAGAAAAAAGCAGGATAAGGGTGATCAGCAAGGCCGAGATGGTTATTGGCGTAAGTATAGGTAAGAATTTTTCTTTAAACCAAGATTCTCCTTTAGCCTGAATGATCCACTTTCTAGAGAAATAACCCGCAACTAAAGGAAGGGCAACATAAATACCTATTGATAGTAATAATGCTTCCCATGGGACAGGGAGCTTACCTACACCTAATAAGAAACCTCCCAGAAGGCCGTAAAGCAGGAGCATTGTAAGTGAATTTATTGCTACCATTATTAATGTGTGAGCATCATTTCCTTTAGCTAGAAACCCCCAGACTAATACCATCGCAGTACATGGGGCAATACCCAATAAAATACAGCCCGCTAAATAGCTGCGCCAAAGCGGAACTTCAAGCATTTTGATCCCATCTACTAATATTACTGTTCCGGCACCATATTTGGCGTTTATAGGCAGATCAAGACCAAAAGGTAATTTTATCAAGTCTATAGCTTCCAAACCGATCAAATTGCGAAATATGATCCCTAGAAAAAGAAATGCTATGGCATACATGGTAAACGGTTTGACGGCCCAATTGATAAAGAGAGTTAATCCAACAGGTTTAAAATTCTTACCAGCTTTTACAACTTTAGCAAAATCAATTTTAACCATAATAGGATACATCATAAAAAATAGACAGATAGCTATGGGTGTGGATACCACTGGTGCGCCATTTACATCAATCGCCATACTATCAAGATGTTTAGCAAAATTGGGAGCAAATTTACCGATTAAAATACCTACAATTATACATAAACCAACCCAAAGAGTCAGATAACGCTCAAAGAAACCAAGTCCTTTTTGTTTTTTCATATTACTTTAATTAGCCTCCAATGTTATAAAATTTACCATTAGAACCGTTTTGACCGCTCAAAGGTTTATTTAAAAGGGCCATGGTTAATGCCGCATGAACTCCAAGCTTACGAATATCGTATTCAAGATCACTAAATAAACAGGGTTTGATCATACCGTTACTGGTTACTCGTAATCGATTACATTGATTACAATTGCCCCCTCTTCCACCTTTAACCTGAGAGAATCTTCCTTTAAATATATTCATTTCATGGATATAACGAATCTGTAAGTCATTCTCTTTGGCATAAATGGCAATTGCTTTGGTGCCTTCTGAGTTAGAAGATTCTTTTTGGATAACACAATTTAGTTTTATGGGATTTAAACCAGCATTTTTAGCTTTCTCAATACCCTTAAAAACTTTTTTTATATCACCACCTCCAGTAATTTGGGTGTATTTGATTGGATCCATTGTGTCAAGACTAACATTGACTCTGTCCAGTCCTGCCTGAGCCAATGGTCGGGCAAATTTTTCAAGAAGTATTCCATTAGTGGTCATACATAAATCTTTGATTTCATCAATTCCTGATAACATGGCTACTAGTTTTACAATATCTCTTTTTACTAGAGGTTCCCCTCCAGTTAGACGTACTTTGTTAATACCCAGTTCAGTGGCAATATTGGTTATTTGAACGATTTCTTCAAAAGATAATATGTCATTGTGGGGTAATAGTTCGACTTTTTCTGGAGGTAGGCAATATCGACAGTGTAGATTACATCTATCCGTTATCGAGATTCTTAAATAATTTATTTTTCTATTAAATTGGTCCAACATTAATGGTTGTTCCTTTAAATTGGTTCAACATCTTTAGTTGTTTTAATAAATTTGACTTAATATCTACAATTGTTCTTTTATATCGATCTAACATCAACGGTTGTACCTTTAGGAAGAGATTGTACATTAGTGGGTATTGAAATCAAACCATCAGCGTAAGAAAGAGCGTCTATATGAGATGATCCTTGATAACGCAAAGGGATGGGACAAGAGTCTTGGACCAGAACTGGGATCCATCTTTCTCGATCTGCTTTTTTGTTATTAATAGATGTAGGTAAATTCATTTTTACATCGCTAGGTTGATAATCATGCCTCATCAATTTATATAAAAAAGGTTTTACTAATAAAGTAAAAATAACAAAGGCTGACACTGGATTGCCAGGTAAACCAAAACAATATTTGTTTTGATAGGTGCCAAATACAGTTGGCTTTCCCGGTTTAATTTGTACCCGATCAAATAACAATCCCCCGCATTTTTGAGAAAGGATATCGCTGACTAAATCCAGATCACCCATCGAAACCCCACCGGATAGAATTACCAGATCATTTTCTTTTAAGGCTGTATCAATTTCTTCTTCTAGAGCCTTCTTATCATCTTTAATTATACCGTAATAGGTAGGAATTGCTCCAACTTGTCTGGTTTGGGCCAGTAATTGTAAACTATTACTATCTCTTATTTGAGAAATTTGAGGTTTTTCATTAGGAGCTACTAATTCATCTCCAGTAGCAATAATTCCTACTTTGGGTTGTCGGTAGACTAGTGGTTTTACGTGTCCTACTGTTGCTAACACTCCAATATGTTGAGGTTTAATAAGACAGCCCTTTTTTAGGACCTGCTCACCTTTTTTGACTAGTTGTCCTTGATAAGAAATATTGTCATTTGTATTCTTACCGGTAAATAACACTTTATTGGAGGATACTTCTCTTGAGTATTCTACCATGAAGACACAATTAGCTCCTTTTGGTAACATTGCGCCAGTCATGATTTTGGAACATTGGTTTGGACCAAGTGCCTTAGTAGGTGGATGACCTGCTGAAATAGTCTCTACAATCGGTAGAGGGTTGGCTATGTCACTTTTGTTACAAGCA
Source organism: uncultured bacterium (assembly GCA_964544765.1). Classification (GTDB taxonomy): domain Bacteria; phylum Bdellovibrionota_B; class Oligoflexia; order CAYFLR01; family CAYFLR01; genus CAZJDM01. Next base: position 4,719 of record CAZJDM010000165.1, on the reverse strand, counting down.
TACCCGTCCATCAACGCTTTATTAAAAGGGGGCATGTCAATGTCTGATGTAACATTTTCAGCTAATACTCTTCCTAGTGCTTGTTCGATATCGATATGCTCAGGATTCAAAGGTTTAGCAGTATTAAGTACTAAATCAAGAGCTTGGGATAAGGGAATCATAGGTTTTTCCTCCTGGTCAATGCTTTATATCAAGCGTCCACTATAACAAAGTTTATTTTGACAATCAAATGTAACTGAAATATTTGGTATAAAAAAGCTTTTTCCTATCCACCACTGTTTGAAAGATAGGTACTACGAATTTCTCGTCGCATGACTTTATTGGATGCTGTACGAGGTAGTTGGTCGACAATTATTAAATCAGATATTTTGAAAAGGGGATTCAATCTGGTTTTGATGATGTCTTGCATTTTCGTTTTTAAAGAATCACTTGATATTTCGTTCTCAAAAAGTGCAGCATATATTACCAGTTGACTAGGACCATGGTTGGAATAACTAATTGCTGCAGTTTCTTTTACTTCTTTTAGGGTGTTTAAGACTTGTTCTATTTCAGCTGAACTTACTTTGATTCCTCCTAGATTCATAGTGTCATCAACCCGTCCATGAGCCCTAAAATAACCGTCTTCGAGGACTTCGATTTGGTCACCATGACGACGAAGATGCTTAGCCTCAGAATGTACAGGGCATCCCTCGTAGTAAACTTTTTGATGATCCTTATTTAATAAGGTATTAGAAAGTCCAATTGAGGGCGGTATTAAAAACACTTCACCCATTTGTGACTTATTTCCCTCCTCATCCAATATAATGAAATTTGAGCCTAAAGCTGGAGTTGAAAAGGTGGAGGGAACGTTAGTTTGAACTACAGTGCTGGTAATATAACCTCCTCCAATTTCTGTACCACCGCAATATTCGATGATAGGTTTGTTACCGCCTAACATCATTAAATAACACATATCTTCCGGATTGGAACACTCACCCGTTGAACTAAAAGCACAAATTGATGACCAGTCTAATTTTTCCATGCACTGAGTTTTTTTCCATGCCTTTACTAAGCTGGGTACTACCCCTAACATATTTACTTTAGTGTCCTGTACGAACGTTCCAAAATCACTACCAGTTGGAGCTCCATTGTACAGGGCTATTGTCGCACGATTAATAAGGCTGGCATATATTAACCAAGGACCCATCATCCAACCGATATTAGTAGGCCAGCAGACAACATCTCTCTCTTTGATGTTATGATGTAAATAGCCGTCCACAGCACATTTTAAGGGTGTTGTGTGGGTCCAAGGAATGGCTTTAGGATCACTTGTAGTACCTGAAGAAAATAGGATATTAGATATGTGCTCCGGAGAGCAACTAACAGATTCAAACTGATCACTGGCTCCCTTAAGAAAATCGTTCCAAGTAGAATCCTGCCCTCGTAAGGAAACATTAAATTTTGGCAGGGCTGATAAAACTATGGTTATAGTATCTTGACCAGATTGGATTTTTTCAAACAGAGGCAATTGTTTACCGCCTCTTACAATATGGTCCATGGTAAATATTACCTTAGATTGAGCAATTTGCAGTCGCTTTTGGATTTCTTGGGGAGAAAAACTATCAGCAATAGACACAACACTGGCACCCATTTTAATAATTCCCAAATATATAGCCACCGATTCAGGAATCATAGGCATACATACAGCCACGGCATCTTTTGCCTTAACGCCCATTTTTACTAAGCTATTGGCTACTTGATTAGATAATCGATTTAACTCGTTATATGTAAGATAAGAAAGACCGGTTTCTCCTTCGTTTCTGTATAAAATTGCTTTTTCATTTTTTTTATTTTTTTTACTATTAATTTTTTCATGATCATTTTTGCCATTATCATTACTATCAGAATTACTAAAGTTATCGAAGTTTTCAAAGCTAAAACAGGCATCGGCAATATTTAGTTCTCCATCTGAAAACCAATTATATACCTGCTTATCCTTTTGAGGAGTTGACAGAGTTTGGGTAAAGGGTTTTTTAAATGGTATTTTAAGGATTTTTGTCATCAATTGCCAAAACTCTTCGTAGTTCTTAACCGACCACGCGTAAAAATCTTGATAAGAGTCGATCTGTAATTCTTTCATGATTTTATAAATGTTAGTGGTTTTAATAAAATCGTCAGAAGGTACCCAAGTATGATTATCCTTTTTAATCATTAAAATCCCCATTTCTCTAACTTCACCTTTTTCACCGTTCCTTAACATCTCCATAACATCCAATATATCGTGAAATTACCATTCTTTGAATTTCAGAAGTACCTTCACCGATTTCAAGTAATTTTTGATCCCGATAAAACATGGCTGCGTCATATTCTTCCATAAGGCCGTATCCACCATGTAGTTGAATACAGTGGTCGGCGCAAAGATGCATTACTTCCGAGCACATTAATTTGGCCATTGCTGAAAGTTTGGCGAAAGGTTTTTGGTTGTCTATTGCCCAGCAAGCTTTATATAATAAAGCTCTAGCGGCTTCGATCTGAGTGGCCATATCAGCAAGTTTTGCCGCGTTTACCGGCATTTGACATAAAGGTGTATTAAACTGAACTCTATCTTGGGAGTATTTAAGAGCTAATTCGTATGCTCCTTGAGCTCCACCTAGGCCCATTGCCGCGATAGAAAGACGTCCTCTATCTAAGGTGGACATCATCTGTTTAAATCCTTCTCCTCTTTCACCTAATAATTGATCTTCATTTACAGAGCAGTTTTCAAAATATAACTCAGCCGTATTTGATGAACGCCATACCATTTTATTCTTCATGGTTTTTTGAGTGAATCCTGGTGTGTCGTTTTCAACCAGAACACAGCTAATTTCGGGTTTACCTTTGTCATTTTTACCACTTACGAATTGGACAGTTGAGCCCCAAGTAAGAGGAGATGAAGCGTTGGTAATAAAAATTTTGGAACCATTTAGGGTAATTTGACCGTTGTTAAAAGAGCCGGTTGTTTTAGAACTGTAAGAATCAGATCCTGCTTCAGGTTCGGTGAGTCCAAATCCCCAAAGTTTGTTGCCTCGGCAAAGATCTGGCAGGTATTTGCTTTTTTGTTCATCCGAACCAAAATAATATATAGGTCCTATACCTAAAGAATTACCAGCCGCAATGGTAGCAGCAAATGAGGCATTAACTCGGGCAAGTTCTTCAACTACCAGGATGTAGGATAGATAATCAAGACCAGAACCACCATATCTTTCACTGACAAATATACCAAATAAACCTAAATCAAACATTGTTTGGGTTATCGGGGTAGAAAAGGATTCTTGTTTATCAAGTTCTTTCATAGCAGGTCTAATTTCATTTTCAGCGAAAGATCGTACAGTTTCTTTTAGTAAGCTCTGCTCTTCTGTTAGGTCAAAATTCACGTTCCCCTCCTTTGGACTAAGACATAAATTGCGCAATACATTGTTGGCTATTAAAAATAACTTTGAGAATGATAAAGTCAATAGGAAATTTAGTTTTTCTTATATGCACTACCCGTGTTTCTTTTATTGACAATTAGTGCATTGTGGTGCTACTCCACAGTAAGTTGGTTTTAAAATAAGACATCATAATTTATTTATTGCTTTCGTTGATGGAAAGTTTCTATCAATGTTGGTTATGAATGTAAAATACTAGACTTTTAATGACTCTAAAATATATTTTTATCATTTTAATTATTCTCAATTTAAATCGCATTGACGCCAAACCAAAGTTTAACAGAAAAGTGGGGGAAAGAGCGATTTTTCATGCTCAGAATTTGCTTCAGATCTTTCCACCAAGCTCTCACTTTATTGTTGGCTTAGGATTATCAACAGCTTTGATTAACGCGGCAGTACGTGTAATGCTTCCAGAACCGGATATCGAAGATTCATATTTAAAAGAAGTACCTATTACAAAATCATTTGGTTTAGTTGGTTCACAAACTCGAAAGAAAGAATTGGTAATTAAACGTATGTTTCCTAAAAAAGCATTGATAGGTAATAGAGAAATAGTTCTGGTTAGGGCTGTTGATCAATTTGAAACTATGGAATCTTTACTAAAGCTTTTTTTTATATATTTTGCAAAAACCTACCCTAATTCTAAAATTAATCTTTATTTCATTCAGAAAGGAGAATCAATTCAACCTGATGAAGTATTAAGATCGATCTTCATAGGGGAGAGAGGTAGTTTAGGAAAAATCGTTTTAATGAATTACGATTACTATGCAACATGGGTGGTTAACATAGATAGAAGAGAAAATAAAAATTCTAGGTCCCCTTTTCGATTTATGCGCTTTAAACCGCGCAGTGCTAATGATTTTCTAGCCGCTAATCCTCCTGGGGATTTTGAAATAAATCCCAATGCACACTTATTGACAGATAAAATGAGAAAATTTTATAGGAAATTAAGAAAAGGTGTTGGAGAACCAGGTTGTAATGGTCTATCAGCCCAATCCAACCAACATTAATCCAATAAATATAGTAAAGACTCCGATATATTTGGCGGGATAGGAGGACTCTTTTAAAATGACCACGCTTAATATGGTGCCGATAGGTATGCTAAATTGCCTAAAAGCTACCACGTAACTAACGTTGGTTACAAATGCCATGGAAATTAAAACTAAGCAGTAAGTCAAATAAATACCGACACCGGCCATTATGGGAGGGGTTAGATCTTCACCATTGTCCTAAAAAACGACTAACTTTAGCAGGATTAACATGAGCCGTAACT
>CAZJDM010000164.1:0-9405 GCA_964544765.1 uncultured bacterium | reverse complement strand
CTGTTGAAAGCGGGCTCTGGGAAAAGCCCAGCAATTTAAATAATGTAGAGACCTATTCTAATATTCCTAAAATAATTCTAAATGGTGGTAAATGGTATGCTGCATATGGGACCGAGAAATCAACGGGTACTAAGGCATTTTCTTTAACTGGTGACGTAAACAATATTGGATTGGTTGAAGTTCCAATGGGAACACCTTTGGAAAAAATTATCTTTGATATAGGGGGGGGTATTCCCAAAAAGAGAAAGTTAAAAGCTGTACAAACGGGAGGACCTTCTGGGGGATGTATTCCCGAGACAATGAAAGATATTCCAGTTGATTTTGAAAATTTAGCCAAAGCTGCTTCTATTATCGGCTCAGGTGGCATGATCGTAATGGATGAAAATTCCTGCATGGTTGAGGTCGCAAGATATTTTGTGAAATTTTTAACAGAAGAATCGTGTGGTCAATGTGTGCCATGTCGGGATGGTTTAAAACAGATGTTGGCAATTTTGACTAGAATTACAGAAGGACAAGGAACCGAACTAGACTTAACTACTTTAGAGGAGTTAAGTCCTGTTATAAAAGGATTTTCATTGTGTGGTTTGGGAACATCCGCCCCTAATCCTGCTTTAACTACTATCTGGTATTTTCGAGAGGAATACGAAGAACATATTCATGATAAATTCTGTAAAGCGGGTATTTGTAAGAATTTATTTCAATATATAATCGATCCTGATGATTGTACGGGTTGTACCTTATGTATTAAAGTATGTCCCTCCAATTCAATAACCGGTGAAAAGAAACAAGCTCATAATTTAGATGTAAATACGTGTACCAATTGTCATGAATGTTTTAAAATATGTAATTTTGATGCCATCAAAATAGAGAGAAAGTCTGGGTAAAATATCCCCCCAAAAGCTTTTAGGAGTGATTTATGTTTACTTTTAAAATAGATAATAAAGAAGTAAAGGCCCAAAAGGGGGAAACGATACTTCAGGTAGCTTCCAGAGAAGGAATAAGAATTCCAACCCTATGTAATCATCCGTTGTTAGAACCGGCTGGAATGTGTCGACTTTGTACAGTTGAGTTATTTGATGGTAGGCGCACAAAATTGGTTACGGCATGTAATTATCCAGTATGGGAAGGTATGGAGGTAAAAACCAATACTGATGAAGTTCGTCAGGGAAGGAAGCTGATTTTAGAGCTATTAATGGCTCGATGTCCTGGCTCTAAAGCTTTAATTGATATAGCGGCAGAGTATGAAGTAAAGAGTGAAAGATTTATCACCGGGGATTCACAATGTATTTTATGTGGTATGTGTGTAAGAGTTTGTAAGGAAAAAAGCGTAAGTGCCTTGAATTTGTCTGGTCGAAGTGACGCTATATTGGTCAATACTCCGTTTGAGGAACTAAGTTCTGTTTGTGTTGGTTGTGGAGCTTGTGAAGCGGTTTGTCCTGCTGAGATAATTACTATTGTAGAAGATAATGATCATAGAGAAATGCTTTTAGAAGGAAAATCTTTTGCTCGGATTGAGCTTACCAAGTGCGAGACTTGTGGAAGGGGCTTTGTTCCTCAGCCTATGTTCAAACAAATGAAAAGTCGCATGAAGGAAGATTATGTTTCTCTTTATCTCGATCATTGTGCTGAATGTACCCGCAAGCAACTAGCCAATGAGATGGTGAAAAGTTGGGATGTTTGGATTTAACACATTGGTGGATTAGTAGTCATCATGTAAAAATACCATCATAAGACATTAATTATATTAGAATATAATGATACTCCGCATGATTTTTCTTTATATTATTGACATCTTAACTCAATAAATATATTACCAAACATTATTAAGTATATTTGAAAGCCAATGTTGGTTATAAAAGTATCTAAATCTAATTTTTGGTAATTTAAATTAAAAAATTATTAATAATATCTACATTTATATTAACATTACTCTTGAATGGAGTTCGAACCGTGTGCGCTTCTTGCGCTGCTGATAAAACGCTCTCTTTTACTTTAGTAAGAGAAGGACCTGAAATTAGTTGTCCCAATGGTATGGCATGTGGTCTTCTTTAATGAGAAGTTTAGATAGGTACAGATTAGCTTTACTCATTCGCAATTCATTATCTTTTCAAGTTATTCTATTTCTTTTTTACACTCAATTATATTCTGTTGAGACAACTCATCCTGATAATGCAGGTAAAACAGGTGAAAGTTGTGGTGGGTTAGTTGGAGCGTTTAAAAGATTAGAAGAGGAAGCGGTTCTTCTTCCTGGTTTAACACCTGACCGGGCGAGAGAGAATCGAGAGATTAAATCAGCTGGCAGAGTAATTGAAATAACCCCTGCCAATAATGAAGCCTTAAAAAATCTCCATCAAGATCAAAATAATGGAACGATGATATATATTGTTATTAGACTAAAAACAAAAGAAGGCATTAAAGAATATGCTGTAATTTTCCCACGAGTACCTAATAAGGATATTGATTTAGAGGGAAATGAGGATTTTTTCGTCTCACACCGAAGTCTTTATAACAAATTCGCTGAGTTTGTGGTTAGGAGTGGAATTGGATTTGAGAGATGGGAAGTTATCGGAGCTGGAGAAATTATTGTTGAATTTCATCAAATAGCTTTAATCAATAATAAATCCGGAACTTTCTTACCAGAGCAACTCGATCATTCAGTGGATGTTTTAGAGATAATTGGCTTAAGGTTGGTAAGAGAAAAAAGAAGAAATTTAGTTCCAACAGTAATAAGAAATTACTCTTTTCAAAAAAAGCGTAGTCACATAGAAGACATAGAAAAGGCGAAAGGTGAAATAATTTTTTTCCGTAACCCCAAAATACTCTTATTGTCAGAATCTATAAGATTTCTTGATGTGCTTTTATCGATGTATTACCCGTCACCTAATCCTTTAGAATCAAGGGCTAATTATATGGAGGTTAATAAGGCTATTGTAAAGACTACGCTGCCAAACATAAAGGGCACAGATTCATTTGATTTTTCAATTTTTCTAATTACCTATCTAGGGAACATGGATTCCATTTATTCTGTCATTTTCATGATGCAATGTAACCTGCGAATAAATATGGCGGATGTATTGACTACTACAAGAAAAATAGTAAAGCATGATCTTGAGACGAAGCTGCGTACTACATGGGAAAGAGCATCTCATATCACTGCATTTCATTTATATATTGAACAGAAAAACTCATTAGAAAGAGTATTTGGCGATTCCTCAGAGTTGGCCGTAAAGATAGAGAACTATCGACGATTTAGGGGTGTTGGAGAGTGAATTTTACTATAAACTCTTAATATTGCTAAATATACACTGTTTTATTTCGATTTGTTAAATTTACTAAGTCTTTATTTGTTATAAAATATTTTCTTCCTTACAAAATTCATCGAAGGGTAGAATCAAAATTTGAGAACTAACTTGCTTGCCAGTGGAACCTTGATGAACTTGATAGAATTTAGGGATGTTTGTTCTTTTGGCAAAATAATTATGATGAGGTGAGGGATTTTGGTCTCCGGCTTTACACTCAACAGCAAACAAGGGTTGATTATTTTTTATGACAACAAAGTCTATTTCTCGTTTATCAGTGTCTCTTAAGAAACGTAGTTCCATCCTTTCTCCAAAATTGTCTTCCAAATGGTGGCAGAATTTCAATAGATGGGAAGCTACAAAATTCTCCCATTTTTTGCCATTATCTTCGTGTTCGCTCCAATCCCATAGGTAAAGCTTTTGTTCCTTTTTCACTGCTCTAATTTTGGGGGAACCAAAGGGCATGATACGATAGCAATAGTAAACTCTTTCGAGAATTTGAATCCACTTTTCTATAGTTTTTTGATCAACTTGAATATCCTCACTTAACGATTTCCTTGATAGAGGAGATCCAACTCTAGAGGGCAAACTATCGACTAAAAGTTCTATCATTGTTATTTCTTTTATATTTTCAAGATCTCTGATATCTGTATAAACAACTCGCTCTAGTCGTTGTATATGCCACCTTTTCAGATCTTTGGAGGTTCCCCTCAGAAAAGGTTCGGGAAATCCACCAAATTGTAATAGTGGTTTTAAGGCATTTTTACCTCCTAGTTCTGGAAGTGTAAGAGGATGCAAGCGATGGTAGTAGTACCGACCAGCCAATGAATCTCCTCCTTTTCGGTAATAGTCTAAGCGAGCAGAACCAGTTATTAAAAATTTATGAGTTGATTTAAGAGTATCGTAATATCCTTTTATAAGATTTCTCCAGTTTTTGAATTTATGAATTTCATCAAAAACTATGATTTTTTCTTTTGGCGGTAAAGTTGCTTTTAATATCATTTTTCTATGTTCTGCTAAATCCCAATTGAGATAGGCTGGATGACCATCTTTGAAATTCTCGATAAGAGATTGGGCCAAAGTAGTTTTCCCTACTTGCCTGGGACCACCAAGAAATACCATTTTTTGATTTAAATCTTCAATAATATTAGCTTTGATTGGTTTTCTGATTAAAATGGACATAATTCCATTATACTCATGAGTATAATGGAGTCAAGTCCTAAATCACGTCAAACCCATTTAAATAATTTAAAAAGGTTGGTGAATTACTAGCATTTAAGCTAACCCAGGCATTTACTATTCCTGAAGTAAATGAGATCGTTAAACTAGAAAAGAGTGTGCTTTTGTAGTTGCTTCGAACTCAGGTTTTTAAATTTGATTTAATTGAAATTTTAATGTAAGGTTTATCGTCAATTTATTTTATGTGTTAGATAAGTAATAGTTATTGCCATCTAAAATTAAAGACTCAGTAATTCATGGGGGAATATTAAGTATGACTAGGTCAATGAGACAATCTACTATTGAAACCCTAGGTTTAGGGACAGTTTTGGATATTTTTAAAAAGGGAAAGTTGCCCGTTAATACAAGTGATTTAGTGGATCAGGTTTTTGGTGATGCCAATAATCGTGGTTCTTTAGTTATATCGGGTGCAAATGGTATTGTTGGAGCTGGCAAAGCAATGCAATTAGGATCCAGATTATTACCATATGGTGTGCCGATAGTAGCACTAGATTTTGCGGGATCACCCGATGGAATCGGAAAACAATATCCGGGATTAGAAAGAAGCTTTGGTTCTAAAACAGCTAGTAATATTATGCAAAATATCATCCGAATTAATTATGATGGTAAGAGTTTGCCTTCACAGCTTCATGATTTAAAACCTCGCTTTTTATTAGAAGCTATACCAGAAATTTTAGATGTAAAAAAATCTCATTACGATATTTTCAAAAAATCTTTTCCAGAAATTGAAATTAGGTCCGTAACCTCAGGATTTCCTCGTTCCGAGCTAGGAGTTGGAATAGCTCATCCAGCTTATCCTCATGAAATCAATAAGGTGTGGGAAATGGTGGAACCATCACCATCAACTATTACACAACTTTTTTGGTCCTTGGGAATGATTCCAATCCCGGTTAGCGATAATTGGTCCTTTGTTTTAGACGTATTGTTTTGTGGAGCAACCTTAGCTGGAACAAGATATCATACAGCAACTAATATGCCTTTCTGGAAAATTGATAAATTTGTACGAAAATTTCTGGGGCCCAATCCTTTTAGGGCTCATGATACCATTGGAGCGGCTGGAGCCAACTTTTTAACTTGGTCCTGTTTGCACCATCTTCAAAAAGAATATGGAGATCTGTTCCAGCCTTCTGAAGCTTTAGTAGAAAAGAAAAATTCCGGCCAAAATTGGTATCCTTTGGATCATTTCAGACCTCTAGTTGATTGGCCTTTAGAAAATGAACAAGAATTTAAAACTCATATTCTGGGTCCATTATTTCAAATGACCAGTATGATATTATCTGAAAAACGTGGACATTTATCCTTTATAAATTCTATTGGTGAAATTTGCGCTCAATTTAGAAGAGGGATTTTGGCTATAATACGTAGTTATGGTATGGAAGGTGTCAATAAGACTGTAGCCGATTATCATAAAATCTTTCCCTCAGCAGGAGCTTTTTCAAATAGTTCTTCTCAAACTAACAGCTGGTTTCCTGCCGTTTTTGAGCAAATGGATTCTCCAGAGTGGCAGCAACTTTATGTTAATGCTGAACATGATGGAAATGTAGGTGTAATTTCTATCGGTCGAGAAAGCTATAACCGAGATCTAGATGCTGAATTAAACCGAGCTATTGATTGGTTAAAGGCTGATAATATTGAAAGAGTAATTATTACCTCAGATTTTCATCTGTCTACTCAAATGGTAGGTGCTGATACCTCAGATTTTTATCCTGCCTTAGAAAACTCAAAAGCAGGTTTTGATATTGCTCATGGCTGGTCGCAAACAGCTAGAAGATTGAATGATGAGTTCAAGGTGTCTGTTGGTTATATCAGCGGTAAGCGGTGTTTGGGAGGTTTTTTAGAGCTTCTTACTCATTGCCATTATCTGGTTAGTGTAGAAGACGCTAGTTTGGGTATGCCTGAAGTCACATTGCCAGTTGTTCCTGGAATGGAAGGTTGTCATTGGCCTCTTAGAAAAGCTAGCTCGCAATATTGGCCAGAAATAATGAATTTGTTATTAACGGGTAAACCGGTCAAGGCTAAAAACGCGGTGAATTGGTTGGTTGATTATGCCGGTTCAGTTAATGATTCTTTAACTATGACCTGGAAAATTGCATCAGAGGGTGATCATCAACTTTCTGAAAGAAAAGTTAATCAAGAGAAACTGGATATTGATTTTAGTAGTTACTCCGCGATTAACGCCCCTTTTGCAGAAGGCAGAAAAGCCATCATAGAATGTATTAAGGAATCTACCAAAGTTTCCTTATCTGAATCAATCGTAGTGCAAGCTAAACACTCAGCTGAGTTTATGACTACTTCTTCATGTCGCAAGGGAAAAATTGGAGCTGATTATAAAAGGAACATGCTGGTGTAGCAAAGTATATCGTTATGAGAAATTATGCTGATGTAACGGTATTCCGGTATAAAAATATATGCTGATGTAAAAAGAAAAAATTGTTTGGTGGGGGCATTAATGGATTTCAGAATTGGAATCGATGTAGGTGGAACGTTTACTGATTTTCTGGTAACACGAGAAGGTTTTGAACCACAAATTTTTAAAACTCTTTCAACTCCAAATGATCCTTCAATAGGTCTTTTAAATGGATTAAGTTCTATTGCGACAGAAGCAGGGGTTTCTTTAGAAGAACTTGCGTCATCTATAGATACGATCGTTCATGGGACCACGGTAACTACCAACGCGGTTTTGACAAGATCAGGAGCCAAGACCGCATTACTCACCACTAAAGGAGTTAGGGATGCCTTGGAAATGCGAAGAGGTATTAGAGAAGAACAATATAATAATCGTTATGAAAATGTAATTCCACTAGTTCCGCGACACAGGCGAATCGGAATTAACGAGCGCTTGGATTGTATGGGTAAGGTGCATACTCCTTTAGATTTGGAGCAAGTTAAAAAGGTTATTGAAGACTGTAAGAATGATCAAATCGATTCAGTAGCTATTTGTTTTATGAATTCCTTTGAAAACTCTGAACATGAAAAACAAGTAGCTGAACTTATACGTTGTGAATTACCTAACGCTTATTTAAGCGTTTCATCTGATTTATTACCATCCATTCGCTTTTATGATCGTGTTAGTACTACTGTTCTAAATTCTTATGTTGGACCGAAATTGGAGAACTATCTGAACATGCTACAATCGCGCTTAAAAGAAATAGGCTTTAAAGGTGCGTTGCATATCATGCAATCAGGAGGTGGAATAATATCACCCAAGGTGGCTAAAGAAAAAGCTGCATTGACACTCTTATCTGGTCCGGCGGCTTGTCCAGTAGCTGGTTCAGAGTATGCCAAAGAACATAAAACAGACAATTATATTACTATAGATATGGGAGGAACCAGCTTTGATGCGGCACTGGTAAGAAACGGATCGGTAGAGGTTAAAAATGATGGTGAAATTGATCGTCATAGAATAGCTCTCCCTATGCTAGATATAGTTACTATTGGTGCGGGAGGGGGAAGTATCGGTAGAATTGATGCCGGCGGGTTACTCAGAATGGGACCTGAAAGCGCTGGCTCCCATCCTGGACCAGTATGCTACGACATGGGGGGTGAACTACCTACTTCAACCGATGCTGATTTGGTTTTGGGATACCTTGACCCCGAGTATTTTGCCGGAGGCAAAATCAAACTCAATCTAGAAAAAGCTCGTGATGCAATAGAAAAGCATATAGCTAAACCTCTAAATATCAATGTCGAAAAGGCAGCCGCTGGTATGTATCGGATTGTTAATACCAATATGGCCCAAGGAGTGAGAGAAATTACCATCAAGAGGGGATCTGATCCTAGAGAGTTTTTGACCATTGTAGCTGGTGGAGCCGGGCCTATACATTCTTGCGCTATTTGTCGAGAACTAGAAATATCTAAGTTTTTAGTACCTCGTGAATCTTCGATATTTTGCGCGGCAGGTATGTTGATGAGTAATCTGCAACACGATTTTGTTCATTCATTAATATCAGATTTAGCCAAGATAGATTTAAATCGATTACGATCCGTTATTGAAGGAATGATCGAGAAAAGCGATCGGTTGTTAGAAGATGAGGGTATTCCTAAGGATAAAAGACAATTTGATCTTAAATTAGACTGTCGTTATATTAAGCAGTTTCACGAAGTTTCCTATTCAGTTCCTATTGAGTTGGTGAAGGAAGGAGATTTAGGAAGAATAATTTCTGCTTTTCATCATGAACATTTAAATATGTACGGATACTCGTTAGAAAAAGAAAAAACTCCAGTAGAGCTAATTAACGTGCGAATTCGAGCGGTAGGAATTACCCAAAAACCGCAATATACTCCTGATGATTATCATGGTGAAGATCCTGGTGAAGCCTTAAAAAACTATCGTGATATCTACGTTCCGGAAAAAGAACAATTTGAAAATATTGCAGTGTATGATGGTCATAAGTTACATTATGGCAATTGTATTCAGGGGCCGGCTTTAATTGAACAAAAGAATACTACTTTGTTTGTTAGCGCTTCTTTTGATTGTATTTGCGATAGATATGGCTCTTTTGTGGTTTACCAAAAGGGTAAGGAGGAAAAAATATGACTTCAGTAGATCCTATACTAATATCTGTTTTTGCTAGCGCCTTTAAGTCTATTACTGACGAGATGAGTATTTCCTTACAGAAGACCACTAGATCACCAATTTTATGTGAAGCCAAAGATTTTGTGACAGGATTATATGATCGTCATGGCAATATGTTAGAGCAAACCGAGAACTTACCCATTCTTTCTTTTTCTTTAGGTCCTGTCTGTAAATATCTTCTTGAATATTTTGGTGATGAAATTTACGAAGGTGATGTTATTTTTCATAACGATGTTTTTAGTATGGGTAATCAAAACAATGATGTAGCTGTCTTTAAACCTATCTTTTTTA
>CAZJDM010000163.1:0-9537 GCA_964544765.1 uncultured bacterium | reverse complement strand
CGAGAATAATAGTTACAGGGCCATCGTTGGTAAGAGATACTTCCATATAAGCTCCGAAAGAACCCGTATGGACATCTTTACCAAGATGTCCCTTTAACTTTTCTATCATATCCTCATATAAAGGTATTGCGATCTCTGGTTTGGCCGCTCCAGTAAAGGAAGGTCGATTTCCCTTTTTGGCTGAAGCATGCAAGGTAAATTGACTAATTAATATTATATCGCCATTAACATCTAATAAAGATTTATTCATCAAACCATTTTCATCAGTAAAAATCCTCATCTGAACAATTTTTCTACTTAACCACTCGGCATCCTGAGTGGTATCCGCTGGTTCTATCCCCAAAAGTAATAACAGCCCCGTATCTATAGAAGCCTTAATCTTATCATCAATTGCGACCGATGCTTTTGAAACTCTCTGGATAACTACTCGCATTTACTTTACCTTATTCTCCTTCTTATTCTCTTCTTTAAAAACATTCACTAAAATTTTAACCTTGATCGATTCTTCAAAAAAACAAGTAACTTCATTACAGGCCTGATAAGTCAACTTTCCTTCCAAATTATGATCTCCCAAAGATATAGATGGTGCCGGTTTTAAAGATACATTGATAACAAAATCACCATCGTATACAGGAATGTCTTTTTTACTTACTTTCATCCTAAAAAGTTTAGCTTTGGGATAAATTGGAGATCCAACACTCCAGTTATTATTAGAATTAATACTCAAGGTAGTAGGAATTAGAAATTTCCCAGCCGGATTAGCTTGAATATGATATCCAGACGCAACTCTTGCTTCAACCTGAATAATAGTTGACTTTCCTTTAGCAATATTGACTTTTTTTGGGGGTTTGACAATTACCATCCTCTCCTTTATCTCAACTTTCTTACCAGTATTTTTAACACTTGCTTTTTTAGTATCCTGAAACTCTAGTATTGCATATAAAGAGTTGATTTTAGTTTTGCCCCAATAAGCCAACCCTTCCATAAAGATTAGCATTAGTCCAATAATTAAAAATATGTTATGCCTCGTCATTTTTATCTCATTGCCCTTATTATTGATCTATTAAAGTAGCATTCATTGCTTTTAGCATTTTTTCAATAGGAACCAAAGAATTTATTCTCAGATTTTTAAGTTCTTTACCGTTATTAAAAAATAAAATTGAAGGCAGACCCTTAATATCATAAATCTGTATATATTCTTTATTCCCTATATCATTAGCATTGGTTAAATCTATTTTTATCATTTTAAAATATTTGGATTTACTAATAATATTCCGATCAGAAAAAACATGTTCATCAAATTCCTTACAAGCAATACACCATTTAGCCGTCAAATCAACCATAACCGGTTGGTCCTTGGCTACCAGGGAAGCTAAATCCTTAAAATTTCCTTTAACCCACTTAGGGCTAGGAATCTTGGTGGTACCTTGCCAGAAAATGCCAACAGAAATAATTATTGTAATGACACAAAAAACTCGTCCCAAAGTCTTCCAAAATAATCGGGCATTCGCAATGGATCCTTCAATTAAGCCTAAATATATTCCACTTGATAAAAATATTAGAATTGTCATTATTACGACCAAATAACTAGGTAATAAAGGCGTAATAAAATACAGAGCCATTTCAAATAATAAAAATCCAAAGGCTTTTTTTACCCATACTAACCATTGGCCCGATTTTGGCAAGGCAGATAATAAAGATGAATAATAGGCTAAAAAAAGATACGGTAAACCCAATCCCAAGGCCAGAATAAAAAACAAAATAAATCCTTGAACAGGATCTTGGATTTTAGCAACAAAAGTCAGCAAAGCTAGAACAAAAGGACCCAAACAGGGAGCAGCTACAAAACCAACAGTTAAACCCATCACCAGACTTCTTAATCCACGGGTTTTAAAGGAAGCTTTTTGCATCCATTTAAGGGGTAACTGTAAATTGCCTAATCCAAATTGGTAACCCGCCAGTACGATCATAACCAAACTTATTATCACTAAAACAATTGGACTTTGAAGTACCTCTCCCAGCATATGACCGGTTATCGCTGCAGTCAAACCCAGTAGAGAATAGGTAATAGATATACCAAATACATATAATACAGCCATTAATAATTTGATATGTCTTTTGGTATCTTGATCATATCCACCAAAAATCCCAATCGTAACTGGAATCAAAGGGTAAACACAAGGAGTGAGATTTAAAGCTAATCCACCTAAAAATACTAAACTATAGGTTAAAAACCATCCCCGTTGGGTAATAAAAGTTGCAATATCAATACTATATAAAAAATCTAACAACGACTCACCCCCCTCAAAAAAGTAATATAAAATACCATTGATCTAATTTCTACTATTTATTCGAACAGTTGAAAAAAATGAGATGGACAGCTTACAAATAGAGAAGCTCTTAACGTAGGGGGGGTCGCCAAGAGCCTCTAACCCTTTTGATTGTAAAAAACAATCAAAGGATTTTTTTATCTAAGTAGACTTAATACCAATTCTGGAGCCTGATTGGCTTGCGTCAATACGGCTGTACCAGCTTGAGATAGTATATTATTCTGAGTCAATTGAGCTGTTTCATTGGCAAAGTCAACATCTCTAATTCGAGAATTGGTTGAAGTCATGTTCTCCACACTTACACCTAAATTACCTATCGCGGTATTCAATCGACTTTGAATTGATCCCAAGGTGGCCCTTTGACCGGCTACCCTATTTAAAGCACCGTCAATCGTAGTTAACTTAGCTGCGATTTCATCTCTATCAGGCGAGTTGTCATCACCGTTAGTTGCTCCAATTTCATTTTCTTTACCTAGCCCAAGTGTTTCAGCATCCAACTTTAAAACATCAATATCTATTTTAAGAGTATCTGTGTTTTCCTGTTCACCAGAACCAATACCAATATGCAGATTTACATCATCAAATTCTATATCTCTGGCCGTACCTTTTAACAACTTGGTGCCATTGAATTCCGTTACATTGGAAATACGATCGATTTCGTCCACCAACTCTACATATTCCTTATTGAGATAATTTCTTTCCTTGACACCAATTGTATCACTGGCTGATTGAACACCTAGTTCTCTAAGACGAACTAATATACTTCCAATTTCGTTAAAAGCACCCTCTGCTGTTTGAATCATAGATATACCATCATTGGCATTTCTTCTAGCTTGATTCAAACCCTTAATTTGCGCTCGTAAAGACTCTGAAATAGCTAAACCCGCGGCATCATCAGCGGATTTATTAATCCGAAAACCTGATGCCAATTTAATCATATTGGAGTTCAAACCTCTTAGAGTACTATTTAATTGTCTTTGAGCAGTTAATGAAGCTACGTTGGTTCTAATGCGTAAACCCATTACATCCTCCCTGATAAGATATGCAACACTACCCTGTGCTTTCTCTAAACATAATAGGCAAATATTTCCCTATTTAAAACCAGGTAAATATTTCCTACAATTTCCCAGTCGTAGCTTGAGACCAAGTCTTTAGCATAAATTTATAACATATTAAAATAAAAGAACTAAAAATAAATGTATTTCATTTTTTAATTTGTAAGTAAAAAAAATGATAGGAATTTTCTACCTAACTAGATTGTGATGAAAAAGCACAATATCTAACTGGATAATCTTCACTGGTCAGATTGCTCACTAACAGGAATTGTATACAAATGACAACTTACTTGATGTGGTAGGTCGTGATTACTAATATTTATCTCTGGAGGAGTTTGTTGTGAACAAATCAATTGGGCCTTGGGACATCGGGGATGAAAATAACAACCAGAAGGTGGATTTATGGGTGATGGAACATCTCCTTCCAATGGAACACGATTAGTTTTTCTTTGAGGATCAGGAACAGGGATAGAGTTTATTAATGATTGAGTATATGGATGTTTTGGTGAATTATACAACTGATCACAGGAAGCCAGTTCCACTAATTTTCCTAAATACATCACACCAACATAATGACTAATATGTTGAACAACTGCTAGATCATGAGAAATAAATAAAAAAGCTATGCCAAATTCCCTTTGTAAATAAGAAATTAAATTCAAAACCTGCGACTGAACAGAAACATCCAAAGCTGACACTGGCTCATCAGCTACAATAAATCTAGGATTAAGTGTCAAGGCTCTGGCTATACCGATTCGTTGTCTTTGCCCCCCGGAAAATTCATGAGGATAACGATTTAAAGAATTATAACGTAATCCGACAATATTTAATAATTCTCTAATTTTATTTTCTCTGCTCCCTTTGTCTTCAATTTTATGTGTATCCAAAGGTTCTTTAAGAATTTCTCTTACAGTCATACGTGGGTTCAAAGAAGCATAAGGATCCTGGAATATAATTTGCATATCCCTTCTTTTTTGAACCATACTATTACGAGATAAAGAGGTAATATCCTGCCCATCAAACAAAACCTGACCTGAGGTAGGTTCTCCCAGACGTAATACCGATCTTCCCAGAGTAGATTTCCCACATCCTGATTCACCTACCAGACCTAAGGTACGACCTGATGACAAACTAAAGCTAACTCCATCAACCGCCTTGACCTGACCGACAACGGTCCTAAAAAACCCTCCCTTTACCGGAAAATGCTTTTTCAAACTTTTTACTTCTAAAATGTTTTCCATCTTTCAACCTTATATAAATAAATCTAGAACCCTACCGTATGTGGTTGATTTCCAGCTTCATCCTTATTTATTGATTGTAAATTTCTCCAGTTAGTATTTTGTTTTTCAAACGGATAATAACACGCCACCATTCTCGTACCCTCAACCTTCACAAGATCAGGGCTTCCCTGACGACATTTATCTCTAACTTGAGGACAACGATCAGCAAATCGACATCCTCTCGGTAAGGCCAATAAATCAGGAACCATTCCTTTAATAGTAGGTAGTACTGACAGCTTGTTCTCACGTATTTGAGGAATCGAGGTTAATAAACCACGGGTATATGGATGTAAAGGATCGGCAAATAAATCATTTACTTCAGCCATCTCAACAATTTTTCCACAATACATCACAATCACTCTTTGACAAGTTTCAGCAATTACTCCAAGGTCATGCGTTACTAGTATTACAGCCATTTTATAAAGTTGTTGCAATTTATTAATTTGATTCATTACTTGAGCCTGGATAGTAACATCCAAAGCCGTAGTTGGCTCGTCAGCAATTAATAATTTTGGATTACAAGTCAGAGCCATGGCTATCATTACTCTTTGGCGCATCCCTCCGGATAATTGATGAGGGTACTCATTAACACGTTTTTCAGATGAGGGAATACCAACCTGTTTTAACAAATCGATCGCAATCTGCTCAGCTTCATTACCTGATTTACCTTGATGAAGTCTGAGAACATCCATAATTTGATGACCAATGGTTAAAACTGGATTTAAAGCCGTCATAGGTTCTTGAAAGATCATAGAGATATCATTACCGCGAATTTTTCTCATTTTATGTTCAGATTTGCTAAGTAGATTATCTCCATTAAATTTGATCTCACCTGAAACAATCTTACCGGGAGGCGAGGCAATTAATCTAATAATGGAAAGAGAGGTTACCGATTTACCGCACCCTGATTCTCCAACTATTCCAACTGTCTCTCCTTGGTTTACCTCAAAGCTGATATTATCTACGGCTCTAGCGATACCTTTATCGGTATTGAACTCTACTACTAAATTATCAACTTTTAATAACGGGTCCATTTTTATTATCTTCCTTCTTAATTCACCTTACTAACTACTACCTTTACTTATACTTATTTGTCTTTGCTTTTAATCTTTGCTTTCAGTCTATTTTTATTATTAAGTCACTTTCTTAGGATCAAGAGCATCCTGCATAGAATCAGCAAATATATTAAAGGCAATCACCAAAACAAATAAAAAGCCGGATGAAGCAATAAAATTATTAAAGTTCCCTGCGGCTACTTCACCTGCAGATTCAGAAATCATAAATCCCCAGCTAACCCCTTCTTTAACTCCTAAACCTAAAAAGCTCAAAATGACTTCACTTTTAATAGAACCAATAAAAGTAATCGTAGCTTGTACTAACAAGATATGACTAGTATTAGGCATTATATGTTGAAAAATAATTTTAAACTTGGGGACACCTATAGCATGAGCAGCTTCAACATACTCCAAATGTTTAATTTTAATTACTTCTCCCCGTATGATCCTAGCAGTACCAGCCCAAAAAGTAACTATCATAGCGATATGCATTGCATATGGATTATCTGACAATGCAAAAGCCACCGCTGCAACAAACAAGTAAAAAGGAATACACTGCAAACATCCATATACCCATTGAATGGCTTCATCAATCCAGGTTCCACTATAAAAGCCCGCAATTGCCCCTAAAACACCCCCTAATAAAGTAGCTAATAAAGCTACTACAATTCCTACTTCAAAAGCTGTTTTACTGCCAAATATCACCCGTTGCAAAATATCTTGGCCATTAATATTTGTTCCTAACCAATGAGCGGAAGATATTTCTTCATAGCCATCAGTCACAAACTCATCCCATCCCGTACCAATCAGCTCCAACCACACTCCCACAGCCATCAAGAAATAAATCAACACTACACCAAAAGCTAACAAACCTAATCTATCTTGAGTAAATTTATACCAAGCCTTGGTCCAAAGCGATTCTTTAGGATCTACTCTCTCCGCAGTTTTCCTTGAATGATCTCGTGACTCCTCGTAAGTGTCCATATGAGATATACGAGATTTACTATTTATACCTTTTATACCTTCGGCTGTTGCACTACTTTTCATTTCAATGTTATCCTTGGATCGACAATTTTATACATAATATCCGTCAAAGTAATTGCCATTACATAAACAACGGCTGTAATACCCACTGAGGCCTTTATAATAGGTTGATCTCCAGTGGTTATAGCTTCATAAATAACATATCCAATGCCTGGTATATTAAAGAAGGATTCAATCAATAAACTTCCTCCAATTACTATATGGGGAATTGTAATGATAATCCTGGTCACAATCGGAATCAGGCTGTTTTTTAAAACATGTTTAAAAAGTAACTTAATGGGATGACAACCAAAAGCCTTAGCTGTTCTTACATAATCCCTATTCATCTCTTCAACTATAACGGCCCTATAAAAACGAGTATTATACCCCAATGCAACAAACACTGTGGCCATAACAGGCACTAGAGCGTAATTAATGTAGTCAAAGAGAGATTCCACCTCCCATCCCTGTACCGGAAACATATTGATCCCATAGCCTGAACAAAAGATTATCTGGAAACAAATTATAATGACTAGATAACTAATGCTCATCCCGATTACCGAAAAAACCATCACTGACTTATCAATCCATTCACCACGATAGAAAGCTGCCAATAAAGCTAATGTAATACTTATTAAGTTATACAAAACAAAAGCCGGAATGGAAATGGCCATCGATATAGGTATAGTTTTCTTAAAAATAGATGAAACCTTCTCCCCTGTTGAGTCTGAATGACCAAAATCAAAGGATACCAATTCTTTTAGATAATCATAATATCGAACTAAAAAGGGCCGATCATAACCAAGTTGGTGACGCACTTCAATGATTTCTTGCTCAGTAGGATTCTTACCTAACAAATCATATGTCTTATCAGGACCATAGTGAACTACTAATACAAAGGTTATAAAAGTGACACCGAGAATTAACGGAAAACCGTACAAGATTTTTCGTATAATGAAGTATAAGGTATCCATCCTTGGCAAATCCTCTCATACTATAAACCAGTGTAACTTACACTCTTCAGTTATAATAGTTTCTGTTAGAAAACCTAGTGATGATCTCCTTAGTTACCAGATTCTTCTCCCTTAGCGAACATCTACATACTTAAAATAATTTCCTAAAACGTTATCAACCGGAAACATGCGAGTACTTTTATGCCACATTTGAATTCCTGTTCGTGAGAATCCCGCAATAGTAACACAATCATCAATCAAAATTTTGTTCATCTTCTTATAAAGCTCGGTTCTCTTAGTAGAAGGATTCATAGTTGAAGATAACTTGTATAATCGATTATATTCAGGATTATTGTAATTAGCCGAATTGGAACCTGGACTACCATTTGGCCCATAATAAAGTTGTAGTACGTTTTCACTATCTGGATAATCCAATCTCCATCCCATTGATATTAACATTGCCTTACGGTTCTTTACTGCGCGATTATAATCTCCAAAAGTAGCGTATACCTTGTATTTTATCTTATTACGCGGATAACCAATCTTCAGCAAACCTCCTCTAAACTGCTCATAGAACTGTTTTCCTTTAATAGATGATACTGAATGATATTTTAATACCGGCAAATTAACTTTGTTCCAACCAGCCATCTTTAATAGTTTTTTGGCTCCTTTAATATCCTGAGTAACTGATTGTCTTGAAAGCGTAGCATCATATCCATCAATACCCTCAGGTATAACGCCTGGATAAGCCTCTCCAATACCATGGTAAAAACGTTTAATTCTTTGTTTCCAATTAAAAGATTTAATAATGGCGCAACGTAGATTTTTATTACGGGTATTACGCTTAGGATCTTTATTATACCCTATTTCTGGATCATCCATATTAAGATTCATATAAACAAAACCAAATTCTGGGCTTAAAATAGCATGGTAATTTTTCTGATATTTTGGTTTTAAGCGAAAGGGATTTTTGGACTCTACAACATTCTTTAGTTGTTCTGGTGGTAAGGCTGTATTCTGAATTTCGCTACCTTTGGTAAAAGAGTTCCATCTGGCGGCAATTTGTTTCATAAAGTTGACTTCCACCATATTAACAATGGGTACAGTCTTTCCTTTCAATCCCTTGATACCATACTCTCCATGAATCTTAGAATCGAATCCTTCTAAATCCATATACTCAGTTCGATATTTTGGATTGCGTACTAAAACGGCTTTTTTGGTATTAAAACTTTTCAATTTCCAAGGACCAGAACCTACTGGATGAATAGTAATTTCTTTACCGTATTTCTCAACCACTTCTCGCGCAAGTACGGCAGCAAAACCCATACCCATGGTATATAAAAATTGCGGATAAGGTTTAACCAATTTCACTTCTAAGGTATATCGGCCAGTTGTTTTTAAACCAGCTACCTCTTTGTCATAATTGGATCCAGCCTTCTTCCAAGCATCTAAACCAACAATTCTGCCCTGCCAAAGCCAAGTGCCTTGAGGTCTGGTTTTAGGATCAAAATGCCTTTTAAGAGAATATACAACATCCGCAGCCACGACCTCACGTCCTTCACCTCCTTTAAAGGCTGGGTCATCGGTAAAATAGGCTCCTTTTTTCAATTCAAACTTATAAACAAGTCCGTCTTTGCTTATTTTAGGCAGTCCCTTAGCTAAAGACGGTTTTAATTCGTAGGGTCGTTTTAAATATTTATATTCGTATAAAGTATCAAATATGGCCGTTACCACAATATTGGAATACTTAGTGGCACTTTGCACTGGATCCAAAGTTGTAGGAGCACCCGCTACAGAAAATTTGAATACTTTAGGTTGAACAATTGAATAAACTGAATAAC
>CAZJDM010000162.1:0-9634 GCA_964544765.1 uncultured bacterium | reverse complement strand
GGACTTTCACCAGTAGTTTGGCGCCACTTCGTGGCGCACAGGGTAAACGCATTTTTTGACAATAATTTATACACCTATATATTCTTTTTACACTCTAACATTTCTTAACATATTTCTTAACATCTAGATAAGTCGATCATTTAACGGCTCTTTTTGTAACTCTTCTCAATTTTTTCAATAATTCTAATGCTTTGTCTTTTAAAATGGATCGTTAATTATTTTAAGTGAATTGTCCAAAATTTGGTACATAATATAGCTGTTGATAGTGGTAAGGTATTAATTGTTTGGCATGAAAGTGATGGAACCAATACTCGAGCATTTAGGAGTGACTATGGAATAACAGCAGCTAATATTTGGACCCATCCTGTTGATTTGACCGATCATCATTCGCTTCCAGGTTTTAATTCGGAGGATGAGAATTTGTCTCCAAAGGTTGCAATTGATGATAATGGAAATTACATTAAATTTTTCTGTAGGAAGTTTATGGTCCAAAAAGGGGAGTGAGGCGTGAAGTAGTCGTGGTTTAAGTTCAGGATGATACTTGCCTACATACTTTATAAAATTCAAAGAAGCATCCATGGCAGTCACTGTGTATCCTTGAGTTTGGAACCAAGCGGCATCACGTCCGCTACCACAGCCGATATCAAGTAAACTTCCTCCAAGAGGTAGATTTTGGGCAAAAGATTTAAATTTGGCAGTTTTAGCCAAATCGTATTTTGCCGCAAGGTGATCAGCGTTGTCTTCATAATAGGAATTAGTTTGATTATCCATATTCTTGGTTATTGCTGTTCTTAATATACTATATAAATATTGCCGTTTACTGAATTATAAATTCCTTTCTTTTAAATACATTTTCTTTAAAAATACAAGTAATATTTGTAGACATAATTGGTGAGATGTGCAATCATTCGTATATTGAACGTATTTTTTTTTCAAATTAAGGAGGATTTGTATGAACAAGGCAGAATTAGTAGATGCATTATCAAGAGAAACTAATATGACTAAAACAGCGTGTGAAGATTGGTTGAATGCATTTACAAAGACAGTTTCCCACCACATGAAGAGAGAGGATGTAAGGCTAGTTGGTTTTGGTACGTTCAAAGCCATTAAAAGAAAAGCAAGAACTGGTAGAAATCCACAAACCGGCAAAGCTATTAAGATTCCAGCTCGTAAAGTTCCAGTTTTTAGACCAGGAAAAGAATTAAAGAACAAAATCAGATAATAAGTTTATAATTTATAGTTCGCAGTTTGTAAAATAACGTCGTGTGTAGAAACCTGCGTACGGCGTTATTTAATGTTTATAGGAAAGTGATGGAGCTTAACTACATTTTCAGCTTAGTTAAGTAAGTTCCTCTACCTAATAGTCCTACAGAATCAAAATGAACATCTAGGTTTGCAGATTTAAAAGAATTGAGCATTTCTTCTTGAGTAAAAAGGCCTAATTCGTGTTCTTCGGTAAAATGTTCTACGCCATTTTTATCGCCAATTAGATAATGAAACTTAATATAAGAACATTTACCTCGGGTTTCACTGAGATTCATCCTACAAATCTTAACATCATCATTGTCAACAGTTGCCATATGAGTTTTTCCCTCGAACCAACTATCAGGAGTAAACCAAGGTTCTACAATAATAATACCGTTTTTACTTAGATGGTTCTTAAAATTGGCAATTGTTTGTTTAAGATTATCTAAAGTTTGGACGTAACCAATGGAACTAAAAACACACATTATAACATCATACTGTTTATTTACCTTAAAATTGATCATATCACCACGATGATAAGTCCCTTGAGGATTCTTAGCGGCAGCAATGTCCAGGAATTCTTGATTAATATCTAAACCATCAATTTGATAATGGTTGGTAAGATACTTTACATGCTCATGAGTACCGCAAGCAACATCTAAAACAGTGGTAGCTTGAGGATGATATTGCCTGATGTAATTGGTGATTATGTCAGCTTCCTTTTGATAATCTTTTTGACCGTAAATAAGATCATAATATTTTGAACTATTTTTAAACATAAAGTTAATTCCCTAAAATCGATTTAATTTATTTTCATATAAAAATTATTCTATAGTAATTAAGAGTAATTAACGCGATGTGCGGGTTCCTCCTACTCAATTAATTAGTAGTTATTCTATAGGAGATAGCTTCTTAAAAGCAAAAGAGATCCAATCGCCTTGTTGCCAAATTTCAGTTGGCTCAAGCTTCCAGATATTTAAAAAACGTTGATGCTCCTTGAGTAGAATACCTGAAAGGATTAGAGTGCCACCTGGTTGACAAACGTTAAGGATACGTTGTTTATTGTTTATTATATTAGATGAAATCATATTTACACAGACCAACTCATATTTTTTCTCTAATCTGTTATCTAAATTATTATCTAATTTATTATCTAATCCTTCTTTTAATTTATTACTAAAATTCTTATCTAAAATTGGATCTAAATCTTTTATGTCTTGCTGCCAGAAAAGGCATTTAGAGCATTTGTTTAAATTAGCATTTTTTACCGCTATTTCTACTGCAGTAGGATCATAATCGAAGCCATGAACAGATTCAGCTCCCAGTTTTTCGGCTGCGATGGCTATAATACCAGAACCACAACCAACGTCGATAAACGATTTTGGTGGAGAATCGGGCCAGGTTTTCAACATAAGATCCAGCACACCTTGCGTAGATTCGTTTTGTCCGGTACCAAAGGCCATTTCAGGATCGATTTGAATCAATATTTGATTTGATTTTATCTCAGTTGTTTCCCAAGTTGGAGCAATTACCAACTTGTTTCCAATAGTAATTGTTTTAATTTGTTTGCGCCAATTTTGCCATTCAGATGAATGGACCAATTTAGTTTGAACTGATAAATCAACCGTATGGTGGAAGTTTAGCAGGTGTCGTTGAACGTGTTTTTTAATTTTTAGAACTTCCTGCATTGAGTTGATGTAGCAAGTTATTTCTCCTTCTAGATTAAATGATTTAAATAGGTCATTTTGTGATTGGTACTCGGGGTCATTTAATTCAACATCAATGCTGCCTTCCCAAAAAGTCTCAATTCCCCATTTATTCATGGCAACTATTACGTCATCCTTTAATTGTGGATCGAATCGTATTGTTAATTGTATATAACTATCTTTATTATTTATACTGTTTATACTGTTTATACTGTTTATACTGTTTGTATTGTTTATACTATTTTTATTATGTTTGGTCATATTTGAAAATTCTATTTCCTTCATGCTATTAGGTACAAAATAATTTAAATAATTCACATAAATCAAAAATAGTGTGTCATGTTATATTTGATCCATGGAGGAGATATTATGAGCATTTTACGAAAGAATTTTCAAGTATATCTATTTACATCGATAATTATTATTATGTCAATCCTGTCTACCAAGGTGTTAGCTTTTAATAATAATTTGCTTACACTGTTGGTAGAAACATAATACATACATATAGTGTTAATTAGTGTTGGTAGGCCTATTTCAGTTAATAGATTCATCTTATTGAATATATAGTTTTTTACATCTTAGACTTTTTTTCTGTTTCTTAATTTACCTTTATTCACTGCACTATCACTAATTGTTGAGGGTTTTTGGGATTTCTTTTTATGATGATCATCTTTGGCGCCCTTTTTAGGGGTATCTGTCTTGTCAGCTTTTTTGGAGTGATCTTTATCCGCTTTTTCTGCTAAAGAGGTAATTTCTTCACTCTTAAGCTTTTGATCTTCGTCCATATGGCACTTTTTGTATTTTTTACCCGATCCACATGGACAAGGATCATTTCGTTTGGTGTTTTGTAGTCTCTCTATAGGATTTACTTTACTCATAATTTTTACCTTCTGAATTTATATATTTATATATACTATCAATCTTCATAGATACTATTAATCAAGGATTCTAGCATAAATAAAATGTAAAGTACATAACCTCTATGTTTTTAAATTGTGCGTTATTTTAAGTTAATCATGTTTATGTAAACTAATGACTTTGGCTTGGCGAAATCCCCCAATAGTTACAGAGTTCCAGGAGACTGTCATTTTTTTACCTTGATAGGCTAAGCTTTTTATTAGACGGGATCTTAATTTTGCGCTGATAGTGGACGGAGGAGCTACTATGGCTCTATATATTTCATCTTTGCTGACCAGAATTGGCGCTATATCAGAATGTTCTAACTCCTCAAAATAGCCAGTTTCTAATTCATGGTATCCGATATCGATTCTTTTTTGAATCAAGTAATCTTGATTTAAACCACTTGTTTCTAATAGATAACGCTTAGTAACCCAATCGATTCTGCCAATTAACTTTCCAGGATCCTTAGCTAAAAGGGATAAGGTTTCTTGCCAAAGAGATACAATTTCATAAAATTCAAGTGGTATATCCTTTTGTGATTGGAGATAATTTTGAGCTTGTCTTAAATAATCTTGTTGAATTTCCAGAGCGGAAAATTTTTGTTGGTTCTTGGTCAGTACTTTGACCTTAAGAGTGGGATCGTGATTAATACTTTTAAGCGCGGTAATTGGATCTTTTAACTTAATAGAAGACTTTAAAAAACCCGAATCGATCATATCCAGAACAATGGCGGTGGTTCCAATTTTTAAATATTCCGCTACTTGAGCTTTATTAGCGTCTGATAGGCCGATTTGAAGTCGTTGTTTTTGAGCCATTAATTGCTTAAAACCACTATTTCTAAATAGAAACAGCCTCTTGACCGCTTTTATGTGGTCCTTTAGAAAATTACCAGTATCAAAAATACTTCTGGAGCTAAAAGTTGGCCAGGAACGAATAATACTATTGGTGGAAGTTGCTTTTTCGGATAAAGCAAAAGTATTATCGTCTAATAATGTTCCCGCCCCACTAATAATGGGTCGTGATACTAAAAAAGAAGTAAGATGTTTTTGGTATTGGCGAAAACAGACAAATTGAGTCCATAAAGTAAAAGGAGAGAAAAATACCAAATAGAGAGGGTAATTAAGTGTTCCTTCTATAGTAGCTAAAAAAACCTCAACCTTGTGAGTCTTATCATTAGCAAGCTGTTTAAAAAATTGTAAAAATCGACCGGGTAGATTTGCGAAAAACTCTAAAAACTTACTGTTGGCAATGTTAAGGTATGGAATCAAACCAAGAATCAAGTGTAGGCAAATGTACAGAATATAGCTAATTGCTGCTAGTGAAAATTGAGTAATTAGAAAGCAAAAAAACAAGGCAACAAATATAAGTAGTATTATCAAGTTGGTTAGAATTAGGATAAAAGCGCTGGGAATGGATAAGTAATTACCTAATCGAAAAAGCTTCAACCATGTACCATTGGCTATAGATACCTGGTAATTTTCTTGAGCGCCATATATATTAGATTTAATATCCCGGCAGTTCTTAATGAATCGCAGCTTGCCAGGAAAGCCATTTTGAGACAATTTGCTTTCAATAAGAGGAATTGAATCTATAACAATTTGTTCGTGTGTTTTTTGATATAAAAGGAGTTCACTGGGATTGGCACACTCAGGGGTGCTAATTTCCAAAAGACCACCATTTAAAGCGTGTGGCAGACATTCGTAAGTAAATGCTCCTCCATTTTCGACAAAGAATTGGATTTTATCAACAAAGGTACTGGCAGGACGAATTTTACATTGATTTATGATTGCTTCTTTGAATAGTTCAAATATGTAGAGATTGCCAGGATGACTGGTTCCCGGTTTAGGCTGGAACTGAATAGCTAACTCGGTTTCTTGTCCCATAAGACGGGAAGTCATCTAGAGCTATTCTCCACCTTTAGGTACGATAGCGGAATTTAAATATTCAGCTGGATTTTTACATGCGGATATTTTAATTTTATCTGTAATAACAGCAAGCTTTTCCTTTGATGAAATCCGGTCTTTGGTGTCAATTTTTTCAATTTGCACCTTGATAGCGTTTTGGCTCATTGTCAAATCCCCTTTAACTTTAATTAATTAGCAATTTTCTAATTTTCTATATTTAAACCAAATCTAACAAACCCTTTGAATTTAATCAAATATTATATAAGTGTAAAGCTGTATTTAAGATAATATAAAGATTTTGATTTAATCTACTAATATTATTAAATATATTTTGACGACTTCTATGTGTTAATTCTTTCAAGGTGATAAAACTCCTAATAATAGCATTGACAATGTTATTTGGGTCGGGTATTTTATATACGCATACCCCCTATGGGTATATATTAATTATATATTTTTATTGTGCGCTGGAAACTGTGGGAAAATGAATCTAATTCATTGATAAAGTTATTTAAATCGTAGATTAAGGAGAACTTTATGGCGCTTTGTTGTGGTGACGATCAGGACCATAAAAGATTGTTAACTAGGTTAAATCGAATTGAAGGGCAATTAAAAGGGATAAAAGTAATGGTTGATGAGGATAAAGATTGTGAGGATGTTTTATCTCAGATTGCTGCAGTTATGGGAGCTATGAAGGGAGTATGGTTACAAGTTGTAGAAGATCATCTTCATGGTTGTGTCTCCAGAGCTGCTCTTGATGGTGGTAAAGATGATGATTTAGTTCATAAGTTGATATCGCATATTAAGAAATTTACCTAACTTTTGATTGGGTGCTGTATGTTTTTATTCTACAGTTATGGTCGCACAATTGAAGTTAAAATATACAGGACATAACCAGAATATACTAGGAGGTCGTATGTTATCCAGTTTTGTTATTACGTTTCGTGAAACATTAGAAGCAGCATTGGTAGTAGGAATTGTTTTGAGTTATTTGGATCGTATTGGTCAAAAGGAAAGCATAAAAGCAGTTTATTGGGGTATTGGAGGAGCCATTGCTGCAAGTGTAATGGGGAAATATCTCTTTGACTGGTTGGCAGGAGGATTTGTTGGCGCTGCTGAAGAGATTTTTGAAGGAACAACTATGCTAATTGGAGCTTTCTTATTAACAACGATGATTGTATGGATGGCTAAACAAAGAGATATTTCAAAAAAAATAAGAGAAGGTGTAGATCGACAATTTCAAAAATGGGGTGCAGTAGGTATTTTCCTTTTGATTTTTGTATCTGTTTTACGTGAAGGAATAGAAACAGTAATCTTTTTGTCTGCAGCCGGGTATGTTGGAGGTGGAGTTAGTCTTTTGGGAGCAATATTGGGGATTGTAGTAGCCATTGTTATGGGGTATCTCTTATTTAAAGAGATAATGAAAATATCATTGAAAAGCTTTTTTAATATTACTAGCATGATATTGATTTTATTTGCCGCTGGTCTTGTTGCTCATGGAATTCACGAATTACAAGAAGCTCATGTTATACCTATTGTGATAGAACACATTTTTGATCTTAATCCTCAAGTGAATATAGACGGTACTTATCCTCTTCTTCATGAGAAGGGATATATTGGCGCCATATTTAAGGAAGTTTTGGGATATAATGGTAATCCAAATCTACTAGAGTTTTTAAGCTATCTTGTTTATTTACTTGCTTCTATTTTAATGTGGTATTTGGGTTCTAATAAAGTAAGAGCAAGTTCCGCAGTTGCTTGATTTAGGTTAATGATGAATTTAAGTAATTCAAAAATAAGTGTTAAAGAAGTTAAAGAACTAGAACTAGAGCTTGATTCAGAGCTTGATTTAGGGCTAGAGTCAGAGGTAGAACTTAGATATTTACAAGAAATATCCAAAATTTATTCCAAGATTAATGAGGGGATCTTTCCGCATGAGGTTTTAAATCATGTTTTTGATTCATTTGAGTCTATTATACCTTATGATCGTATAGGATTTGCTGAATTAGATTTAACCAACAATAGTGCGTGTCTTAAATGGCATAGATCAAAATTAAAAGCAAAACCTATATTAAAGTCAGGTTATTGTGTTAACTTAAAAGGTAGTAGTCTTGAAACTATTAAAAATAGTTCACAACCTCGAATTATAAATGATTTAGAATCTTACTTGCGGGAACATCCACATTCATATTCAACTAAGCTAATACTAAAAGAGGGGATGTTATCAAATCTAACCTGCCCTTTGATTGTTCGGAATAAACCCATAGGTTTTTTGTTTTTCTCTAGTACCCAAAAAAATTCCTATCGAAACACTCATACTTTACTATTTCAACATATTGCATCGGTCCTTTCATCTGTATTAGATAAGAGTTATTTATATGAGAACCTTGTTAATGCTTCATTAGCCAAAGAAGAAATCCTTGGTGTAATTGCTCACGATTTAAAAAATCCTTTGAGTGTCATACATGGATATATAAAACTCATTCTTGGTCAGAGCTACGCAAACTTGCCCACCGATATGAAAGAAGATATTTTTAATAGAATAGATAATTCTTGTGTTGAGATGATGAGTGTCATAAGTGATTTACAAGATGCCAGTAGTATAGAATCTGGTAGTATTACTTTAAATAAGGAAACAATTGATTTAAAAGATTATCTTTGGGAAAAATACAAAGAATTTACTGTATTGGCCAGAAACAAATCAATATGTTTAGAATTAGATTTAGAAAAAGATTTACCGCAAATCTCTTTTGACAAAATTAAAATGGATAGGGTTATTCATAACCTAATTTCAAATGCCATCAAATACTCACCTCTTGAACAAAAAGTGATCATACGAGCCAAAGTTGATAGTGTTGAAAATAGTAAAAACAATGTTTTAATTTCGGTTACTGATAATGGTCCTGGTGTTCCCGCTAAAGATTTTAAAAGGATATTTAAAAAATTCGGTCGTTCTCAAACTGTACCAACCGGAGGTGAAAAGAGTTCTGGTTTGGGTTTGTATATAGCTAAGGAGATAGTTGAAGCTCATAAGGGTACCATTAAGGTTGAAAGTGAGCAGGGGAAAGGTTCTACTTTTACCATAATCTTACAGAGTGCTTGTCAAGATTATTATAATCATCATTAAATTCTATTAGTCGTAGTTTCTATTAGATGTAGTAGAAGCAAATTTTTTGTCTAATAGGTGCCAAATAGTTAAAATGGGATGATGAAAAATCATTTTGGGTCCAGAAAAGCGCATTATCTTTTTTATCTTTTCTTGTTTTTCATTATGGTAACAGTGGATTTTACATGTTTCACAGACAGATGCCTTTTCTTTATAGGGACATTTTTGGGATTTATCTAGTGCATATTTAATGGTTTCTTCACATTCCGGACAGAGTTTGGTCCGGTAGTGATGGAGATGGTGATGGAGATGGTGATGCTTTTTACAATACATCTGAATCATGAGTCTTAGTGTTTTGATTTTTCTTAAAATTCTTTTATTCATATTTCCAAAAATTTTGAAGTTGGTTAGCCATGGACTGTTTATTATAAACATATTTAATGGGCCATTTGGAAGGAAAATGATTTTTATATAGTTTAGCAAGAAAACCCACCGATCTTTAGTCGGTGGGATGAATTGCTAAAGGTCACCCTATTAGGGTGACCCTATCCTTGGTTATCAATATACCTCCGAATAGTGTCTTCTGAAGCATTTCCTATAGATGAAACAAAGTAACCATCTGACCAAAAAGTCTTCTCTTTCCAATAGTGTTTTTTCAAATATCATCTTTTTCACATGTTTTCCTGTATAAACGAGAGGTTGTTTTCTGTACTTGGTGACGGGTTCTCTCCTAATATAATGTTTGCATTTTGTTTATAAATTCCGTATTTTAC
>CAZJDM010000161.1:0-9650 GCA_964544765.1 uncultured bacterium | reverse complement strand
ACAAACGATTAGCAGAGAGTAACTTTCTATGCAAAAGGTGGGACAGTCTCATTTTTATAAGGCAACTTATCAAGTAATTATATCCGAAATTACTATAAACAAAGTAAGCCATCTAAATATGGTTTTTGACATTACAGCTCGAATTACAGTTGCTAAAAATAAATATTTAGATCCTGAGCAAACAGATCCTAAATACCGAGATATGCTGGTTCATATTTTAGATAAGGTTCATTATAAGTCGACCACAATAAGTGATTACGAATTTGAAATCACCAGTCATGATGGTAAAATTCCTCTTACTGATTTAATTATGTTTGATTATGGCAAAATAGCCGGTTATGTCAGCTTGACCAAAGGGCTTGTATATGCCAACCGACGGCCTTGTGAAGATTGTAAGATTGAAAGTAGAAAGCTAAGCAAAGGAAGTATTGTCTACAGAAACGATTTAATTGTCACCGGTAAAACAGGCAGAGTAGTAATCTATATGAAATCACAAGAACAACTTTCTACTACTGAGGCCATTATTAAGCGTACAGGAAGAATACTCCATTCTTCAATACAAAAAGGCAAAATTTCTTTCGATATTGATGATACACACAATTGTATCGTTGTAATGGATGCCGACTCGGAATTGTTTGTACAGCAAATGTGCAAATAAAAGACTCTATATTCAGCCCATAAGACTTTTTTGTTGCATAAATTATTAAGAAATATTAACAGTTGCTTGTTATTTTTTTGGTAATTATTTTAAATAATACAAACTAGTATGAATTTTGGAATTTATTTCTACATATTATTAATATCATTACTATTTTTGGGATCATCAAATAGTTTAACCGCCAAATTACCACCTATATATGGATATAAGGTAATAAGAAAATTCCCGCATGACCCTAATGCGTTCACCCAAGGACTGGTTTATCACCAAGGTCATTTATATGAGGGAACCGGATTAAAGAAACACTCCTCGTTACGAAAAGTCGATCTGGAAACGGGTCAACCTATAGAAAGTCGATATCTAGCGGACAATATTTTTGGAGAAGGAATCACGGTCTTACGAGATAAGATATTCCAGCTAACCTGGAAATCCCATACCATATTTATATATGACTTGAAGACACTCAGTCTAATAAAACAATTGTCGGATCAATTTAATGGCTGGGGACTAACAACTGACGGAACACAATTACTGATGAGTGACGGATCTTCAATCATTTATCGAATAAACCCAGAGAACCTACAAATACAAGGACAAATCAACGTTCACAATAATCGTGGTCCGATCAGGAAATTAAATGAATTAGAATACGTTGGAGGAAGAATCCTTGCTAACCAATTAAAAAGACCTCTTATATTTATCATCGATCCTACCACAGGTAAAGTAGATGGAGTAATCAATATCTATGGATTATTTCCCAGACCCCTTGATAATGAAAATGTTCCTAATGGCATAGCTTTCGACCCAGAAACTAACCGACTTTTTATAACTGCCAAAAGAGCATCGTTTATTGCTGAAATCAAGCTAAAGTGCCCTAGAAATGAACATTGCCCCACCGACTGGAATTTTGAAAAAAACTAGCACCCCGAAAATCTACACTAGAATAAAGTTTTTTTCTTTAGTATATTCACTTAGCTAATTTAAGAAAATAAAAATAAGGCAATGGGTAAAGCCTGCTCATCTAGAAACATCCGCAAATATTAGGCTAATATGGAGGAAGCTAATGAATAATTTATCATATGAAAAATGGGAAAATACAGGTATTCTGACCATAAATCGACCAGATAAACTAAACGCTTTAAACTCGGAGACCCTAAAAGAAATATTGATATTTCTGACCCACCAACTAAATAAAGAGAACATTGCCGCTCTTATCTTAACCGGAGCTGGCCAAAAAGCATTTGTCGCCGGAGCCGACATCAAAGAAATGTCTGAATCCAATCATGTTGATATTGGTAACTACATCGAATTAGGACAAAAAGTATCACTACAACTTGAACAGGCAAACGTAGTAACTATTGCGGCTGTCAATGGATTTGCCCTCGGAGGTGGTCTTGAAATGGCATTGGCTTGTGATTTTATTTACGCTGCCAACAATGCAGTATTTGGCCTCCCAGAGGTTAGCCTCGGACTCATACCAGGTTTTGGTGGAACTCAAAGACTAGCTAGATGCCTTGGAACCCGGCTAGCTAAAGAAATGGTTTTTACCGGCAAAAAAATTGATAGTGATACAGCCCTACGCCTTAGATTGGTAAACGAAGTGCATCCCCAAAGTCAATTAATAGAAAATTGTAAAAAAACGGCCTTAAAAATCGGTAAAAACGGCCCTTTTGCTGTCAAAGAAGCTAAAAAAGCTATTAATAACGGGATAGAAGCTCCTATCCATAATGCCTTAGAATTGGAAAAACAAGCTTTCCAAACTGTTTTTGCCACAGAAGACAGAATTGAGGGTATAAATGCCTTTCTAGAAAAACGCTCTGCATCATTTTCTCAATAATATTTATACAATATAATAATAATCTCAACTTTTATTATTAATTACCGATCACATAAACTAAATGGTGTTCCATAGATAACTACCTAATAAAGGAAGTTAAAATGTCTTTTAATTTTGAAAATGAATTCAAAATCTCTATGGAGAAAAACCGAAATAAAATAACAAGGGCCAAAGAGAAATTAAAAATCTCTCAAGCTGAAGAACGAGTCCTATTTATCCGAAATATCAACCAACTTATAACTGAAACATTCTACAAGTTTATTAAATGGAGTAAAAACGGGACACTTTTTAAGACACGACATATACCACAATACTTAACAATCAAGAAATTTGAGGAAGAAATCATTATCAAGTGTCCTCATCTAATGTGTACCAATGAAAATTCAATTAAAATAGAATTTTTCTTTAAAAATCAGGTAAACAAGGATCAAAAGTCAGAATCATTGATTAAAGATTATGCTGTAGGATATCTGGCCTTCACTGACGAGGCAGATGTATCGATGGGTTTCGACATAATCCAATCCAATAACCAACGACAATTTATATATTCTGAACATGATAGTTATCAGAATAAACCTTTCCCCGTGACCTTTGCTGCCCTTGGAAAATTACTCATCTATTTACTAACCAAAGTTTCATTAGATAAGTTTGACAATCAAGCCTTTAATACTACCAAGAAAGCAAATGACTCTAAAAAAGAAAATTCTCAAATTGCTAATTTAGATATTCATTTATGACCAATCAATAATTTAAATCTATTTTTAATCTTTAATCCCATATTACTAAAAGATCGATACACAAGAGGCAGCACTATCAAGGTAAGCATAGAAGCAACTAACAACCCCCCAATTACAGTTAGAGCCATAGGTGCCCTCATAGCGGCTCCCTCGCCAGTATCCACCGCCATAGGCAACATACCTAAAATTGTCGTTCCAGCTGTAATAATTATAGGCCGAAGTCGTATAGTAGCTGCCTTACAAATAGCATCATTAATTGATTCTCCCGCCCTTCTACGTTGATTGATATAATCAATCATTACAATTCCATTATTTACCACCACTCCCGATAAAATGATAACTCCTACAAAGGTCACTACTGACAACGGTGTTCCAGTGGTTAAAAACATCCACACCACTCCCACCAAAGCGAGAGGAAGAGTCGACATAATAGTAAAAGGATGAGTAAGACTTTCAAATTGAGCGGCCATAATCATAAAAACTAACAAAATAGCTAACAACAAGGCCAACAATAAGTCACTAAAAGCATCCTTCATTTTTTCAAATTCACCCCCAAACTCGATAAAATAACCCGAGGGTAAATTTTTGTTAATTCCACCTATCCTGGCTTTAACATCCTCCACAATAGAACTCATATCACGATCATGAGTATTAGCGCCAACCGTAGCTAGTCTGTATTGGTTATCACGGTTAATCACTACTGGCCCTATATCATCATCAAAATCAACAATATTTTCTAAAGGAACGATCCCTCCCATAGGAGTTTTAATGGGAATTCTTCTTAACTCCTCTAATGAAGAACGAAATTGTTTATCCAGCCTCACTCGAACGTTTATTTCCTCTCCACCCACATGAAAGCGCGTAGCAACCTGACCCAAGGTAGCCACCTGGATAGCTTTTTCGATCTGATAAGAAGTCAATCCATAGCGCATAGCCTTGTCATGATTAACCTTAAAATGAATTTCTGGTCTCCCTTTGGAAAGCGATGTATCCAAATCCTTTAGACCAGGAACGTCCTGGATTTTTTTATAGATAACATCACAAATACTTTTTAAGACTGCGAAATCCTTGCCGAACACTTTTATCTGCACTGGCTTGGCTTGCTGTCCTTGCTCCAAGCCCATATCGATAAAATGAAATCTAGTTCCCTTTAACTTTGGCAAACGACTTCTTATACGATCTGATAGTTCCATCGAAGTATACTCACGTTCCGCGGCTTCCTTTAAACGAACAAAAAATTGAGCTTGATGAGTACCAGAAATCCCTGAATCAGGACCTCGATCATTTTCATCACGTCCGACTGAAATAGCCACGGTTCTCACATCCTTATAACCCTCAATTAACTTCTTGATGTCAACACCTGTACGAAGCGTCTCTTCCATCGGAGTTCCGATCGGTACATCCATTTGTAAAAATACCATATTGGTATCATGCTTCGGCATAAAGACCGCGCCTACGAACTT
This sequence comes from uncultured bacterium, assembly GCA_964544765.1. Lineage (GTDB taxonomy): Bacteria > Bdellovibrionota_B > Oligoflexia > CAYFLR01 > CAYFLR01 > CAZJDM01. Next base: position 4,955 of record CAZJDM010000161.1, on the reverse strand, counting down.
TACTCCGATAAACACCGTTATAATAACAATTAGGGCAGTCGATAAATAGATTTTCCAAGGATGATCCAGAGCATACTTTATCACTCTGCTATAAACTTCACGTACGGGATTAAACCATGGGGTAGTATCTTCCTGCCCCCGTTTGACAAATATTACCGAAGCGAGCATCGGCACAATGGTCAAGGCAATTAATAAAGATGCCGCTAAAGAAAACATGATAGTAAGGGCCAATCCTCTAGCTAATTGGCTTGCTAATCCTCCGGCAAATAATATTGGTAAGAAAACCACAATAGTGGTCATTGTGGAAGATGTAATGGCCATACCAACCTCGGAAGCACCCTTTTTAGCCGCTTGATTTGGCGCCATTCCTTGTTCGATGTAACGATAGATATTTTCTATTACCACTACCGCATTATCTACCAACATACCAACTCCCAGGGCCAAACCTCCCATGGTCATAAGATTTAAGGTAAAACCCGCCACATAAATGGCAATAAAAGTAGTAATTATGGAAAAAGGAATAGCTACTGCAATGGTCAAAGTAGGTCGTACACTTCTTAGGAAAAAAAACATAAATATTATGGCTAGAATCCCACCCACTAAAATATTACCACCGGTTCTATTAGTCACTCTTTTAATGGGCTCACCCTGATTAAAAATATCGAGAAATTTTATGTCGGGAGTAAGGACTTCTTTTTTTAGTCTTTCAATCTCGGCTAAAACCCCTTGAGTCACCAACAAAGTATTACTTCCCGACCTTTTGGTAACAATCATAAAAACCGCATCACCATTACCCATCCGAGTGGCATATCTTTTTTCCTTAAAGCCATCTACTACATTGGCAACCTCTCCTAATTTAATGGTTTTTCCGGTTTTGGTAATAGAAATAACCAATGATCGAATTTGCTCGATATTGCTAAATTCTCCGATAGCTCTTAACAGATGATCTTTTTGGTCATGGACCAAATTACCAGCGGGAACATTGATATTCTGCGCCCCTAAACCTCTTACAATATCATCAATACCCAGGGACCTGGCTCTTAATTTATGAGGATCAATTTTAATTTGTATTTCTCGCTCGTCTCCTCCCATCACTATAGATGAGGCGACACCTTCTAATCTCTCTAATCTTTCACTGACATTTTCATCAATTAATTTTCGTAATTGATAACTGGGCATTTTACCTTCTACCCCCATAAACATTACGGGCATCATACTAGGATCAAATTTTAGAACAAACGGAGTTTTAACTCCCTCTGGTAAGTAGTCACGAACAAAATCAATTCGATCACGAATAGTTTGCGAAGCCACATCCAAGTCGGTTCCATATTCAAACTCAATCATTACTATGGAAATACCTTCTTGCGAAGATGACTTAACATTTTTCACTCCACTGATCCCTGAGACTTGAGACTCAATTACTTTAGTAATAAGTTGTTCAACATCACGCGGAGATGCTCCTTGATAGTTGGTCATTACCGTGATCATCGGAAAATCAATCTTAGGCAACATGTCCAGACCTAATCTAGTAAAACTCAAAACGCCAAAGACCATGATAATAAGTATCAGCATCGTAATGGTAACTTTACGATTTACTGAAAGATTGACCAATCTTAATATTTCCATCCAAAGTTCCTTGATCTAATTTTTTCTTCTATTGACTACCCTTCTCAACCGATACTTCGGTCCCATCAATTAATAGACTATTTCCGGATACAACCACCCTATCCTGTTCAGTCAGTCCGTATAAGATTTCCATATTTTCCAAATCTTTAATTCCGACTTTGACTTCTTTTTTATGCACCCTCCCGTCATTAAAAACAAATACGTACTTGTCATCAATTATGGCTGAATTAGATATTTGAATAACATTGGGTTTTTCATCTAAAATTAAGGCTACCTGACCATAAAATCCTGGATATAACTCTCCAGTACGATTATCAATTTTGACAGATATTTTAAAAGTTCTACTTAAGTTATCAGCAGATGGATTAACAAAATATACCTTACCTTGAAACACACGGTCTTTAATTGGTTTTACCGTCAATTGAACTGCTGTCCCTGTTTTTATCTTGGAAATAATGTTTTCACTCACCTGTACATCCACTTTAATGGATGTTCTGTCAATAACCTGAATAAGACCATTAATTCCTCCTGGTAACCTCATTCCAAGTGAATAAATCTCTCCTTCTTCACGGGCAATAGCAGAGATAACACCTCTAAACGGTGCGGTAAGTTTAGTATTTTCACTGACACTTTTTAAACCTCTCTTGGCTTGAATGTAAGCAGCTTTAGCTTGTTCAAATTTAGCGGCTGATATGGCTCCTGACTCGTGTAGAGTTTTAATTCGATCATAATTTGACTTCGCTAAATCAAATTGAGCCTGGAGATTGATTAATTGAGTATTATCCATCTCAACTAATAATTGTCCTTTGCTGACCAATTCTCCTTCTTTCACCAAAATTTTACTAATCTTACCCGGCATGGAAGGTGCTAAATCAGCTTTTTTCCACGGATATAAAAATCCGGTATAGACATGACGTTCAGCAATTGTTCCCCTTTTTACCTGGTCAAGAATTACTGAAGGCTTTAGTTTATCTAATTCTGAAAGACCTTTAGCGCCAAATGATTTATCTTGGGTACAAGCTGATAATCCCACTGCCAACAAACAAATTAATAATTTTAATTCGTAAAATTCGATCAATTTGTTTAATTTGTTTAATTTGCTTGATTTGTTTAAATTTGTTGGTCTTATTTTTTCCATAATTAATACCCCTAATAACCGGCAGATGAATTTCCGTAATCGGAAAGGTTGCTATACCCAGCGCCAGATGAGGAGATCGACGCGTTTGAAGCCGGAGCAGCCGTCTTTCCAACCCCTCCCATCTCAAATTTTATATTGGCTAATTGTAAATTAGTCTTAGCCTCGATAACCTGTTGTTTAGCTCTAGTCAAAGTACTTTGAGCGCTTAAATATTCAAACATAGTAGCCATTCCCTGAGCCAGTTTTTGTTCCAGTACCAAATGATTTTTTTCCCAGGCCATTAGGTTTTCTTCAGAAGCAATTAATTCCGCCTTTGCTTCTAGCAAATCATGATGGGCATCTAGCACATCCTTTTTAACTTCCTTCTGTTGTTGTCTTAAATTTTCTTTCATCATCAATAAACTTCGCTTGGCTGATTTAGTGGCAAAATAGCCCTTGCCTCCATCCCAAAGGTTCATTTGGAAAGTTATCATAATGTTCCACGATTTTTTAAAGGAGTCATATTCATAATTTTCGTTAGGTTTATCCCAGTTATAATTCCCCAGAAATGTAATATTAGGCAGGTAGCTGTTACGATTTATGTTTTCATTTATTTTCATTATATCGACAGTAGTACGCATTTCCATAAGATCGGGCCTGCTTTGCATGGATTTTTGCATGACTTTTTCCACATTACTTAAGGTAGTAGGAATTCTTGGCACTCCTGATAATTTGATTTTAGTAGTGGGATCTTGGCCCAATAAAATGGCTAACGAACGTTGTAATACCCCCAACATTTTCTTTACTTTAATCTCACCTAATATGGCCTGTGAGAGATTGGCTTTCACTTTTAGTAGGTCATGCTGAGCAATTAATCCTTTCTTAAACATCATCTGTTGATCCTGAGATAATCTTTGTAATTGATTGATTGATTCTCTGGTTACCTTTAAATTTTCTTGCAAATTGAAGAACGTCCAATATAACTGCAAAACTGTATACTTTATAGTTCTTCGGATATTCTCCAACCTGGATTGTTCTTTAATCAGACCTAATCTAGCGGCTTTCAAACCATTATAGAGTTTAAAACCAGTAAAAATAGGCTGGGCCAACTGTAGTCCAATATTATACATATCTCTATCAGGAGTATTGGTAGGCATACCGGGAATACCCAGACTAGCTAAAGCTCCCAAACCAAAGTCTTGGGGTTTATCTAATCTATTAAACATCCCTTTAAGGGACAATTGGGGAGAGAATCTACCCCAAGCTTCCTTAATTTTATATCTGAGACTATCCATATTAAATTCAAGAGATCTTAATGAATGATTATTTTTGAGGGCCATCTTAGTGGCTTCTTGGGGGGGCAAAATAAGCTCATTCGCCCAACAATAATAGGATATTAAAAATACCCAACCAAGGTATAACAGCCTAAAATTCCTCATATTAATACTCTAAGGTTTATTAATATAAGTATCGGATTTTAAATGGGATTCTTTAGATAAAACCTATCAACATGTATAGGTATCTGATGTGAATACCTCTTAGGGTTGATATACACAGCGGAATCCTGTGTAAGTACCCTGATGAGATGCGGCAAACGGTAAATCAACGGCATAGGCGCCGGAACCTGATGAATTACCCCAACTTCCACCACGGAGCATAGCTCCTCCAGTTCCTCCCCACCACATCCCTACACCTTGAGTAGATTCAAATCCGCTGGTTGGTTTATAATCATCGACATTTAAAGCAGTACAGCTAGTGCTAAATTCATGCCAATTAGACTCACAGCTAGTTGGACCACTAGTATAAGAAGTATCACTACCATTCAAGTCTACCCATTCCCAAAGATTGCCGGAAAAATCCCAAATCTCTTCCGAGTTACTAAGCGTGAGGGTTCTTCTAAAAACATGACTACCACTGGAAGCACAAGTATCAGCGCCGGTATTATAAAGGCAACTTGATCCTGTGGACGATGCCACTGCCGTGTTAGTCCAGCTATCACCACTAGATGCATTCGCGCTCCAGCCTCGGGCCAGAGTACCTGATCCTACATTGCCGCTCGACCAATTGGAATAAACTTGTTCAACATTACGGGCAATGGTCATCCATTGAGGATTGCTGATAAGAGCAAATGTTCCTGCTTCAAAACCAGATTCACTCATGCCGGAACATTCTGAAAAAGCGCTGGTGGCAGACATAGAAGCATATGGTGAGT
>CAZJDM010000160.1:0-9762 GCA_964544765.1 uncultured bacterium | reverse complement strand
ATCAAATTTTTTTTATTTTTCATGTCAAGGTGGGGTCTAGGCCTAACTTACGTTATTTCTATACCTAGACTGATCTGTTCGACAGTATTCTCAAAAGTGCATATTGTCCCCACCGCTCCTGTACAAGGAACCCCGGCCCCAGCCATGTTGGTAAAATCAACACCTTCAAAGGTAAAAGATAATAAACCGGCCTCACAATCTTGATCACCTCGATAAAGTAAATAATCGGGTGAATTTTGATCAACCACAGGTCCATATCCCGACGTACAATTACTAATAGTAATGCTCCAAGCCGAAGCTGAAACATCTTGATCCAGTGTATAGACCAACTGCATTTGTTCTGATTCCTCATCAACCACCATGACAATATCTACCGTAACTTCACTGGCTTCTTCCGATGGAATTTCACGCAACGCACTGTTATCAGTAACAAATACTGAGTCCGAGTTGTCGGTTCCTTCCGTCATGGACTGACTATTACTTGAGGTTGATTGATCAGTGGATGAGTTAGTTCCCGAGGTTGTAGATTCTTCCTTGGCATTATCATCGGAATCCTTATCTTTCTTAAAAATTTGACCTGAGCAGGTAATAAAAACCAATAAGATAAGACAGCTTATAATTACCTGTAATTGCTTAGAAAATCTAATCATATGCATCTCTTTACTTTAAATGATCTTGATTTAAACCTTTCTTAGCCTACAATACATTGAAATTATAGATAAACATCAAAACCAGCCGTTAAAACCAGAACAATTGTGGTACATTAAGGATCACCTAATATTTTCTCTCCTATCAACTTTATCGTCAATTATTGGATAAACTTAAAGAATTAGGAAGGATTTTATAGTTTTTTAGGATGATAAAGATGGAGGCTCAATCATCATCTCCATCACTATCTCCATCATCATTCAGTATAAATAAGGTTCCTTGTTTTCCAGATGCTGAACGTTTATAATGATAGGTTCCGCCACTAACGGAAATGGACCGGTTATCCATAGTATTGGAATCGGCATATATGGCCACTCGACCTCCTCCGCCTCCACTGCTTTTATAGACACCATTACCACCCTTAGCTTGAATAGCTTTTACTGCATTACCTTCAATTATATCGGCATCGATCCATATGGATCCCCCTGCACCACTACCGGCATATTTATTGGTATCCGCTGTACCATTTGATTGAATGGAACCACCACCATAATCATCCGAATCATTTATAGTCAATCTATCACTAACAATAATTCTTAAGGCTCCTCCCCCTGACCCCAGAGTACCGTGGCTATAACTGGCATTGGCTCCGCTACCAGCTGTTATCGGCATAGTCGCATTACCATAACTCACACCTCCTGGATTTTGATCATAACTCCCGCCTTTTCCTCCATGTCCGGCTCCACATGCCTTGGCAGAAGGAGAACCCGGCCCTTGACCCACCATATATCCTTTACCAGTAGCATTTATTGAACCACCATTGATCTTTATATTTCGTGAGTAAATAACGGTTCTTTTGGTCCCGCTTTGCTCAGTGAAAATGGTACCACCATAAATCTCAATATCTTTAAATGCGAAATCCCAAGTATTGGGATCTTCATCCATGTCACTGGCATCATCTGGAGAAAGAAGTAATTGGGCATTATCTTGTAAAACCAATGTATGAAATTTATTAGTCAATGTTGAACTAATGCTTACCACAGCATTTCCACCAATAATAACCTTAGCGTATAACTGACTTTGACCTGGATAAGTACCATCAGCGGTAGATGGTGTTACGTTCCAATTTGCCGGATTGGACCAGGAATTATCACCACCATTTCCGTTCCAAGTATAAGTATATAGAGTCGCCACATTGTCATTAACTGGACCAAGGGTAACTTGAAAAGAGTCTTCTACAAAACCCGTTTTCGCATCGGTTGCCCTTATAGTAATATTCGCTGTTCCAAAGTCATCATCATCGAATTTCAGAGTGAGTATGTTGTCATGCATAGATGTTTCAACCAACTCTGTATTATCGTTAGTAACAGTATAATGCAACCTGGATTTATTCACATGTTTCCCTGAATATTTATGAGAAATACATGCTAAAGAAATTTCTGAATCCTCGTCGCATAGATGACGATGATGATGATGGTGGTGGTGGTGATGGTGGTGGTGGTGACGGTGGTGGTGGTGATAGTGGTAGTGGTGGTGGTGGTGATTTCCATCAGCAAAAACTTGGGTAAGGTCAATATGGATGTCGTCCGCATCCATGCTCAAATCAATATCTGCAATGGGATTCATTAAAATGGGTGGATCATCTTTACAAGAATGCAAGTAATAATTCTCCTCACATTTAAAACGGCATTCTGTATCAGAAGCCACGGTATTATATACCCCAGCCGTTTCTGATGGTTGCCAAGAATTTCCATCCCAAGTCTGGGTTATACTGCCTACACTGTTCCAGAATGCGTTTAATGGTAAACCTCTACAATCAACAACTCTACTGTCAGTTTCACAAATGGAGATCCCATCCCACGTATAATTGTCCTTACATTTAAAGCGACATTCAGTGGCAGAGGGGTCATTATTGAATTCTCCAGTTGTGTCTGATGGCTGCCAAGAATTTCCATCCCAGGTCTGGGTTATACTACCCACACTGTTCCATAATGCGTTAGATGGCAAGCCACTACAATCAACTACCCTACTATCAGCTTCACAAATGGTCCCATCCCATGTATAATTATCCATACATTTAAAGCGGCACTCCGTATCGGATACCTCGGTATTATATACTTCGGTTGCTGAAGGTTGCCAAGAAGCCCCGTCCCAAGTCTGCGTTATACTACTAACACTGTTCCACAACGCATTAGCCGGCAACCCCGCACAATCCACTACCTTACTGTCAGCTTCACAAATAGAGTTCCCATCCCACGTATAATTATCCTTACATTTAAAACGGCATTCCGTATCGGATGCCTCAACACTATATTTTTCCTCTGCTGAAGGTTGCCAAGAAGCCCCATCCCAAGTCTGAGTTATACTGCTAACACTGTTCCATAACGCATTGGCTGGCAATCCATCACAATCCACGACTTTACTGTCCGCTTCACAATTGGAGATTCCATCCCAGGTGTAATTGACATTACATTGATATCGGCATTCCGTATCAGAAGCCTCAATGTTATATACCTCATCTGCTGGAGGTTGCCAGGCAATTCCGTCCCAAGTCTGGACTATATTATCCACACTGTTCCATAACGCGTTAGCAGGTAAGCCGGTACAATCTGTAACCCTGGTATTAATTAAAATGGTAAATCCTTCCTCATTCTTAATATCGTCAATTATTAAGCTATGACCAACTTGATCCACAACATCATTAGCTAAGTTAGATATATCCAACTGCATACTTCCTTGCCCCGCAATAGAACCGATAGAAACTTCATATTCAAAAGGAGAACTTGGTGTGACCGAGTCAATGCTTGCAGTCACTGTACCAGTTAAAACCAAACTAAAATCATCAACAGAGACATTATATACATCTTCATCAAAAGTTATTATAAATTGAGCATTGGGTCCACGAGTAGAATCAGTACTTCCTGACTCTCGTAACACATAGATTAAACTTGGTCTAGTATTGTCAAGAACAGCCGATGCATGTTGTACATTGCCTACATTTCCAGCCATATCCATTGCTTGAAGATGAAGATAATATGTACCAGTACCTTCATTATGTAGGACTTCATTTATATTTTGAAAATCACCAGTGGGTTCAGTATCAGGATAATTATCAATGACATACCTATACGAACAAATATCGTCACATTCCAAGGGCCAGGTCTTACTAGTAGCAACAATCGTATCATCACTCAAATCCATAATACTGGGAGGTATATTATCATGAACAATTGTATCTGAAATACAATCTGTTTCAAATCCAGTACCATTTTTAAACCTCACATAAACAGTGGCGGTATTATTAAGTTGATCTGGCGATAAGGACCAATCACTCAACACAGATTTAAAGTAACTCCATTCACCACCGCTGTCACATCCTGGTTCATGAGTGACGTACATTTGAGTAACGTAGCCATCAGCCGCAAAATTTATATCAAGGCTGGAATCGTTAGTAAAATCACTTCCATCAGCAATGTTGATAGAAGGATCAGTAATTTCAACAATAGTTGATACAGACTCAGCAACTGCATCATCAATTTGGATACTAATTTCTTCTACTATTGATTCATCATCAGGGTCAAATCCATCTATTTCTAGTTCATCAAGGGTACTGGTAGTTCCTTCAGTAGCTGCAGTAATTATATCGCCCAAATCTACTTCGATCGGAGCATCTTCTTCCTCTGGCATCTCTAGTTCCTCCAAAACACCAGTAGCTCCTGCCGTTATCGAGCTGAGCATAGCGGCAATTTTGCAATCAAACCACTTAATTTTAAGTTTATCCACCGCGCTGGTCGCGCCTGAGGTAATCTTACCGACTATATTTACTAGATCTGAGGCACCCAATCCGTCCATCGCAATATCATCCAAAGAACTGGTAGCACCGGAAGAAATTGCCGATAATATATCTCCTATCAAATTACAATCAATTCCTTCCATTTGTAATCCATCTACGGCATCAGTGGTTCCTGCTGTTATTTCTTCAATTACATCTCCTAGATCCTCGGTATCAAAATCAACCATTTCTATTTCATCCAAGGCTCCGGTAGCTCCTGCCGTTATGGCGTTAGTCATATCATCCAAATCAGTTACATCAAATCCCTCCATGTTAATTTTGTCCAACGAACTGGTAGTACCTGCGGCAATTGCGTTGAGCATGCCGCCTAAATCATCAGCATTGTAATCCTCAACCTCAATCTCATCCAGAGCGCCAGTAGCGCCAGCTGTTATTTTATTAACCATTAAAATTAGATCATCTACATCAAATCTCTCCATTACAATCTCATCTAAAGCACTTGCGGCTCCAGCAGTAATGTCTCTAACTACAATAACCAGATACTCTGATCCAAATCCCTCAATTACTATCTCATCCAAAGCACTTGTTGCTCCAGCTGTAATTTCACTAACTACATCACCAAGATCCTCTGACTCAAATCCCTCTATCTCTATCTCATCCAAAGCGCTTGTTGCTCCGGCTGTTATGGCATGAACCATATTACCTATATCGGATAAATCAAATCTCTCCATTTCAATATTATCTAAGGAACCTGTTGCTCCGGCTGTTATAGCGTGAACCATGCCCCCTATATCATTAGAACCAAACCCTTCAATTTTGATTTCATCAAGGGCTCCGGTCGCACTTGATGTAATCACACTGATCATATCTCCCAGATCATTTGAATCAAAATTTTCCACCTCAATATTATCCAGAGCATTGATAGCTCCAGATGTTATAGCACTAGCCATACTAGCTGGATCAACGGCACATCCATTGACTGTACTCTCCCCTATTCCTTTAATAGCTCCCCCTACGACAGAACTAATCGCTTCTTCAACTTGTTCTTCATTTATACCATCAAACTCATCAAAACTACCAATTTGAATATCTACGATTATACTAGAACCCCATTTACATTCTTCGCCACTAAGACCAGCTTCACCCAGATGACTTATTGCCGTTTGAGCAATGTTCCCTAATAACTCCATTAGTTTCTGAGTTGTGTCTTCTCCGGGAGCTACAGCTAAATATTCCGAGTGTGATCTTACTGAATGTTCTAAGCTGGCAACTATTCCCCCTACCACATTTGTAGTAAAAATCCCGCTACCAAAATCTAATTCCGATAAAGAAGATTCTGCCCCCTTAATAACAGCTGAAATGACTAAATTCATATCAGTTGAATTAGTAAGATTGGCTTCTTCGACAGCTCTAAGGGCACTCTCTATTATAAAGTCAAGACGATCCTCAGTTAATAATACTGGTGATTCGTTATCTATTCCAGGATCAACTAGTGAAAACTTAGGAGCTTTATTACTACCGAAATTATGATCTAAATTGTTCCTCAGATCTGTGGTTAATAACAATGCTAATGATTCTCCACTTCTATATGGTTGAATGTTGTTTTGTTGATTCCTCGTCCCGATAAATACTTGGCCCGATTGATAATCTCCTTCCTGAAATACTTGACCCGATTGATAATCTCCTTCCTGTGCAACTGGAGATTCCCCCACATCAGGTTCTGGCGGTGACGAACAAGAAATTAACAAAAAAAGGAGTGTTAATATAGGTATACACCTATAAATGAAGTTTATCATAATTTACCCCTAACCTAGATATATTTGATATTTTGGATATATTTCCCCTCTTATATACTTATTCGGTATAACCCTTAATTAAATTAAATAAACAACGATATTTTAATCATTAGATATCAATGGATTAAGAAATTAAAATAGCAGATTTTATAAATTTGAGGATTTTAAGCAATAATTTAAATTTTATCACTTACTTAAGGATAAACTATTGTAACTTGTTAATTTTCTAAAACAGATATATTGGTTATAGTATCATCTAATGAGGCTGGGTTCTCATCAGTATCAATATAATTATATACAGCTCTAATAGTACCATTCGTTCCCGCGGTACTTGGAATAAAGGTGGTTTCCATACCTCTGATAAAAGTAAAATCATACATACTTAAATAATCACTCGCGTTCCAAGTTGCTTCTACCCTTTCTATCCAATTACCATAAACATCATAAGATGCTAAATATAAGTGCTTAGATTCACCTAAATACAAAGTAAAACTACCAACTTCAACCGCCGCATCATCTGATCGATTGACAATTTTTACATGATCTAAAGTAGCTGCATCTAATAAAAATGAGTCTGAATAAAAAATAAGTTCTGTTAAATCCTCCATGACAGCATCTACCTGCAAAACAGTCTTTTGTTCGGCATCTACCTCACCCCGCACAATATTGTAAACAATATACGCTCCACCGCTTGAACTCCACGTACCATCTTCAAAAGTATAGGTAGAAGAGGCGCCACCAGCTAGCACGATCGATGGTTCATCTCCAATAACTGACAAGACACTGTTTTTCCAAGAAAAGGCCATATCAACATCTTCATTAAAATTTGGTATAAATTTACGATCTGAATCAACTCTGTTAATGGTAATATTAAAACCTTCAGCTGCTATTGGATTCTGTCCATTATTCAGTATAATACTAAAATAATATCCTCCAGTATAATATTGAATATCGGTATAAGTACGATCAGACAAATTACCCGCTTTATCCATGGCCCATAAATGGATACGAACATCATACGGGCCAACGCCTCCAGCGGGAACTAATCCGTCAAGTATATCATCTAAAATTACTCCGGAAGTACGACATTTGGTTATCATACTATTAGCCAGTAAGTTGCCGCTGGCTATTTCAGCAGAAGTCGGTTCAATTACCGTCGTTTCCTTGAGGGTAGCCCTGATAAATACTTTATAAACATCAGTATTACAGGAAGCACCTTGGACTTTTAACTTCAGGCTATAATTATTGCTATAAGTACTTCTTTCCGGAACCGAATCATAATCATATACCTGCCCATAAATCTCATCCGCTGGAGTCGTGTCTATTATTACCTTAGCTGATGCTGGTTCTGAAATATTCTGAGATAAATCTTTTAAAAATAAATATAAAATTTTCTCCTCATTATTAGTAATAGAGGAAAAGGTATAAGGAATAATTGTGGTAGTAGGCTTGTCCTGCCAACACGAATCATCTTTGTCAACTGAAGGATCAATGGTTAAACATATATAATCGAAATCAACACCATAAGTAGAGCCTATTTGAGCCAATACATCAGTATTACTTGTATACCCTATTAATCCAGTTATAGAGCTTCTTATGTTTAAACTAAAACTGTCTGCCCATATTGGTGGTATTGTGTCAATTGAAAAAGAATAACTCTCAACAGTCGAATCGATTACTTCTCCTAAAGACACCATCCTAGCCGAAAAGTCATAATCTCCCGAAGGTAAATATTTGAAGGTAATTTTTCCGTCATCAGCTAAAATCCTTTTATATTCTTCATCATCGTTTAATCGATATTCAACCGCAGGATAAAAGCACTTGGCTTCACCTTCTAAAGGATCAGGACAAAAAGGATCACCTTGCTGAACCTCGAATTGAACTTCTGTTGTTCCTACCGCCGGATACAGATCAGGAGTGGCGGATAAAACAGTTTGGATCGTTGTTCCTCCACTGGTATCAAGATATTGATAGAGGATGTCGGTGGTATACACAGCTTTATTACCTAAATAATCACTATATGTAGCTCGAAAAAGGATATAAGGAGACTCTACAATTCCCGGTGTCCATGAAAATTCGCCCTTAAACTTTGAGTAAGAAGCAACCTTTTTGGTAATTTCTTCCCAATTGTCAGCGTCGTAACTGTATTCAAAAGTGATGATCGCATTGTCGTCCAGGTGATCATCACTTACCTCCCATCCCACAGTTATCGTTTCACCCAACAATATATATCTGGGAGCTTTTTCTATCTCGGTTGGATAGACAGGATCATACACTTTAACTGGAACAGTTTCTTCTCCATTATTATTATCATTTTCACTACTTTCATTGTCTAACAGTTCCGACAAATCTCCTAAAACACCATTATCAGCATCGATCAAGTTAAATAATACACTACTGATTACCGACCCCTTAACAATGGAGTTTTTAATTAAACTTGGCTTAGTAATAGAAATAACAGGAGAAGTTTTATCTAAAACAAAAGAAATGGGAAACGACCAAACACCAGTCTTTGATCCGATTGTTTTTACAGCTACCCTGAAGTAATAAACCCCATCTTCTTTCAATAATGGAACTTTGTATCTTTCTACAGAAGTGGTACCCGTACCAACCAACTGAGTAAAGGCAGCATCTCTAGCAATTTGAATTACATAACCGGCAAAATATTCATTAGGATCAACTCTGGTCCACTGAATGGTAGGTGAGGCATTTTTAGTAAGATTATCAATCGGTTTAATCTGTACAAATTGTGCGATAATCATGTTTTCTTCTTGAGTTGCCTCATCTTCATCAAAAACACTTTCATCACTCGAAGAAAAACACCCAACAGGAGCCAGCAAAACTGTTAACATAATGATATTTATTAGATATTTTCCTATGTTCATATATATCCAACGCACTCCTTATATATAAATTTTCGAATTTTTTCTTTCATAACTTGAATCGGCACATTTCATAAAATAATTTAAATTTTTTTCATATTAAAAACTAGATTAGGAATACTACAATTCGTTTACCAACTTTCAATTTTTTATGTCCATTTAGTTTTTTTAAAATATCATAATTAGAAGATTGGCCATAAAACCTAATAGATAGACTCTTCCAAGTATCATTCTTTCGTACTTTATAGTGATAATAAAGAGTTTTTCCCTTTTGAAAGACATATTTCTGATATAGTTTAATAACTTTCTTTTTATTCTTTAATATTTTTAGTTGATAATTTCTCTGACGATTATAAATCCCTAGTTTAGTGTTATGTTCAAAAAAAATTGGATAATACGATCCCCTTCCCCAATACCTGGCAGCCACTAACCAAAGATAATTCTCTTTATGCAGTAAAAAACGATGAAATTTACCATCTTTCTTTTTCTTAACAGCTAACTCTTGCTTTCTTTTTTTCTCTGCTTTTTTAGCTGCTACCAATTCTCGCTTTCTTTTTCCTCCGCTTCTTTAGCTGCTACCAATTCTCGCTTTCTTTTTTCCCCAGCTTCTTTAGCTGCTAATTCTCGCTTTCTTTTTTCCTCG
>CAZJDM010000159.1:0-9809 GCA_964544765.1 uncultured bacterium | reverse complement strand
CCTGGCGATATTTTGGTTGGTAAAATTACCCCTAAAGGTGAGTCTAGTTTAACAGCAGAAGAAAAGCTATTGAGAGCTATATTCGGAGAAAAAGCCGGTGATATTAGAGATACTTCTTTACGTGTTCCTCCTGGGGTAGTTGGGACCGCAATTGCAGCTAAGGTTTTCATTAGAGAAGGCGTAGAAAAGGATGAGCGTGCTATAAACATTGAAGAAAACGAAATACAAAATATAAGAGCTGATGAACGAGATAAAATAGATATTATTAAAAGAAGCGCTTATGACAAAATTAAAAAAATAGCGAATAAACAGGTAGTTGCTAAAACAATTGAAAATGAAAGTGGAGAAAAAGTTCTTAAATCCGGAGTCAAACTGAGTGAAGAATTAATTCAGGATATGAATTATGAGACTCTAGTTCATTTGCAAATAAAAGACATAGAAGAGAATGCTAAGATTTCCAAAATAATTGAATCACTAAAAGAGAAGGTTGATTTAATACGCTCTATAGCAGAAGAGAAGATAGCTAAAATCAGAAAGGGAGATGAATTACCTCCTGGCGTAATAAAAATGGTGAAAGTGTACGTTGCTATTAAGAGAAAGCTTTCAGTTGGTGATAAAATGGCTGGAAGGCATGGAAATAAGGGGGTAATATCTGTTATTATGCCGTTAGAAGATATGCCTTATTTGGAAGACGGTACCCCGGTTGATTTAGTTTTAAATCCCTTGGGTGTGCCTTCTCGTATGAATGTTGGACAGATTTTAGAATGTCATTTAGGGTGGGCTGCTTATAATTTAGGTCTGCAAATTAATGAGATGATGCAAAATGATGATTCAACTAAAAATGTTCGAAAATTTATTAAAGAAATTTGGAAAGGTGACAAGGAAGTTGAGGATTTTGCTGGTAAATCATCTGATCAAGAATTAGAGGT
Source organism: uncultured bacterium (assembly GCA_964544765.1). Classification (GTDB taxonomy): domain Bacteria; phylum Bdellovibrionota_B; class Oligoflexia; order CAYFLR01; family CAYFLR01; genus CAZJDM01. Next base: position 8,880 of record CAZJDM010000159.1, on the reverse strand, counting down.
TTTTATTAAAAAATATAAAAATGGAATTCCAATGGCGAATCCTGTTTTTGATGGAGCAAGTGAAGAAGAAATCAAAAACCTTTTAAAACTATCTTCTTTACCAGAAGACGGCAAAACGATTTTATTTGATGGCCGAACAGGAAATCCTTTTGAAAATAAGGTTACTGTTGGCGTTATGTATATGCTTAAATTACATCATTTAGTTGAAGATAAAATTCATGCAAGATCCATTGGACCGTATTCCTTGGTTACACAGCAACCTCTTGGTGGTAAGGCTCAGTTTGGTGGTCAAAGACTAGGAGAAATGGAAGTGTGGGCAATGGAAGCGTATGGCGCTGCTTATGCTCTTCAAGGATTTTTAACGGTTAAATCCGATGATGTAGTTGGTCGTACAAAGATTTATGAATCTATAGTACGTGGAGACAATGTTATGACTCCGGGCTTACCAGAATCATTTAACGTGTTGGTTAAGGAACTTCAAGCACTGGTATTAGATGTTCGATTAGTAAAAACGGATGATGAAGATTCTGATGAACTAAATATTGTTCAGGTATAGGTACTTTTGCAAAGTATCTTCTTAAGTAATATTTTTTATGTATTATATTAACTTCTTATTCTGGGGTGCCAATTGAGAGAGCTCGAAAATTTTTTTGAAAAAAGAATAGATCCGTCAAGTTTTAGTGCAATTCAGATAGGCATAGCTTCTCCTGAGAAAATTAGAAGTTGGTCTTACGGTGAAGTGAAAAAATCTGAAACTATCAACTACAGGACGTTTAAGCCTGAAAAAGACGGATTATTTTGTGCCAAAATTTTTGGTCCTGTTCGTGATTATGAATGTAATTGCGGTAAATATAAGAGAATGAAGCATCGCGGGATTGTTTGTGAGAAGTGTGGTGTTGAAGTAATTCAGTCTAAGGTTAGACGTGAAAGGTTAGGACATATTAATCTGGCAACTCCAGTAGCTCATATTTGGTTTTTAAAAAGTTTACCTTCTAGAATTGGATGTATTCTAGATATTACTTTAAAATCATTAGAAAAAGTGTTGTATTGTGAGTCCTATATAGTAATAGAACCCGGTGAAACTGACCTGCAAGAATGTGAAATTCTGTCGACCGAAAAATATCAGGCAAAATTAAAGGAATTTGGAAATACATTCAAAGTTGGTATAGGTGCGGAAGCTATTCGTACATTACTAATGAAAGTAGATATCGACTCCTTATCTTCTTTGCTGAGAGTACAAATTAAGGAAGCCGTATCAGAGGCTATAAAAAAGAAATACATCAGAAGATTAAAAGTGATAGAAGCCATTAAGGGTTCAGGTAATATGCCAGAATGGCTGATGTTAGATGTAATACCTGTATTACCTCCAGATTTGAGACCTCTAGTTCCTTTAGATGGTGGTAGATTTGCAACTTCTGATTTAAACGATTTATATCGTAGAGTGATCAATCGTAATAATCGATTGAATAGATTAATCGAATTAAATGCTCCTGGTATCATCATTAGAAATGAGAAAAGAATGCTTCAGGAGGCTGTTGATGCCTTATTTGATAATGGTAGAAGGGGTAAAACTTTTACTGGCCCCAATAAAAGACCATTACGCTCTTTGAGCGATATGTTAAAAGGAAAACAAGGACGATTTAGACAAAATTTATTAGGGAAACGTGTAGATTATTCTGGACGTTCTGTAATTGTGGTCGGTCCAGAGTTGAGATTACATCAATGCGGATTACCAAAGAAAATGGCTATCGAATTGTTTAAACCGTTTATCTATAACAAGTTAGAAGAAGATGGATATGTAAGTACGATAAAAAGTGCAAAAAAGATGGTTGAAAAGGAATATCCTGAAGTGTGGGATGTGTTGGAAGAAGTTACTAAAGAACATCCCGTTATGGTAAACAGAGCGCCGACACTTCATAGACTGGGAATACAGGCGTTTGAGCCAGTTCTTATTGAGGGCAAGGCAATTCAATTACATCCGCTGGTATGTGCTGCGTTTAATGCAGATTTTGATGGTGACCAGATGGCTGTTCATGTTCCTTTGTCTATTGAAGCGCAAATGGAAGCTCGTGTTTTAATGATGAGTACTAATAACATTTTATCACCAGCTTATGGAAAGCCAATTATTCTTCCAAGTCAGGATATGGTACTTGGTATTTATTATATGACCAGAGAGAAAGAGGGTGCAAAGGGGACAGGAAAATCCTTTTTTAGTATTGAAGAAGTTAGATGTGCCTATGATCATGATCAAGTTGAATTACAGTCAAAAATATTAGTTAGAATTGATGATAAAATGGTCAAAACCTCTGTAGGGCGTATATTGGTAAAAGAGATTGTTCCCGAAGAAATCCCTTTTGAAGAGATTAATAAGGTTATGACCAAAAAAGATATTGCCGACCTCATTGATCATTCATATAGACGGTGTGGGAAAAAGAAAACAATTTTATTAGCTGATAATTTACGTTCTATTGGATATGAATATGCCACTAAGGCTGGTATATCCATTAGTGTTGATGATATGTATATACCAGAAACTAAAGCGGAAATGGTTTCTGACGCTAATAAACAAATTAAGGAGATCCAGGAGCAATATTCTGAGGGTTTAATTACCGATGGTGAACGATATAACAAGGTAATTGATATTTGGGCCGAAACTACTGAAAATATAGCTTCTGAGATGTTTTTAAACATTTCAACTGATGTTTTTAAAGATGAAAAGGGTAAGAATATAGAAGGAAAAAGCTTCAATAGTATTTTTATGATGTCGGATTCGGGTGCTAGAGGTAGTGCTCAACAAATAAGGCAATTAGCTGGAATGCGTGGTTTAATGGCTCGACCTTCAGGCGAAATTATAGAATCACCGATTACAGCAAATTTTAGAGAGGGATTAACTGTATTACAATATTTTATTTCAACACATGGTGCCAGGAAAGGTCTGGCAGATACAGCTTTAAAAACAGCTAACTCTGGTTATTTAACTAGAAGATTAATAGATGTTGCTCAAGATTCTACAATTCAAATGATAAATTGTGGAGCTTTGGATGGGGTTGAAATATCAGCTCTTATAGAAAGTGGCGAAGTTATACAAAGTCTTGGAGAGAGAATCTTAGGGCGTGTTGCTGTGGACGATGTTGAAGATCCTTTAACAGGAGAAATCCTTGTTAAAATGGATGAACTTATCGACGAGGATAAAGTAAGAAAAATTGAACATGCAGGTATTGAAAAGCTTCATATTAGAAGTGTATTATCTTGTCGATCTAGATATGGTATTTGTGCACATTGCTATGGTCGAGATTTAGCCACAGGAAATTTGGTTAATATTGGTGAGGCAATTGGAGTTATCGCGGCTCAGTCGATTGGTGAGCCTGGAACGCAATTAACTATGCGTACTTTTCATGTTGGTGGTACGGCAAGTAAGCGTGTTGAACAAAGTTCTTTAGAGAATAGGTTCCAAGGAGCAGTGAAATATAAGGATCTTCAGACGGTTACAAATCGTGAGGGATTAGAAGTTGTAATGAATAGAATTAGTGAAATTGTGATCGTGGATGATAGTGGTAGAGAAAAAGAGAGATATCCAATAGTGTATGGAGCAAGATTATTTATAAAAGATGGTACTAAAGTAAAACCTAATACTGTGTTAGCTGAATGGGATCCCTACAATAAATTAGTGTTGTCTGATTCTAAAGGAAAAGTTGTATATGGAGATTTATTTGAGGGTATTTCGTTTGAAGAAAAAACAGATGATGTTACAGGCTTATCATCAATAGTAGTGATCCCCTGTAAAGATGCAGAACTTAAGCCACGTGTATCAATTGTAGATGATAAGAAGAATATTATAAAAAATCAAATTACTGGTCGAGAAAGTAAGTATTTATTACCTATAGGTAGTATGGTGGTGAGTGGTGATCAAGAGGAAATTTTTCCTGGTGATATTATTGCTAAGATACCTAGAGAACTTTCTAGAACAAAAGACATAACGGGTGGTCTACCACGTGTTGCTGAGCTTTTTGAGGCTAGAAAACCCAAAGATTGTGCTGTGATTAGTGAAATTGATGGAGAAGTGACTTTTGGCGAAGATGTTAAGGGTAAAAGAAGGGTCATTGTGAGTCCAATGGTCGGAAAAGCTAAAGAATATTTGATTCCAAGAGGAAAGCATATCTCGGTAAATGATGGGGAAAAGATTAAAGCCGGTGAAGCTTTGATGGATGGTTCTATTAACCCTCATGATATTCTGAGTATCTTAGGTGAAGAGGCTCTTTCAGCTTATTTAGTTAATGAAATTCAAGAGGTTTATAGGCTGCAAGCTGTGAAAATTAATGATAAACATATAGAAGTAATTGTACGAAATATGTTGAAAAAAATTAAAATTAAGGATCCAGGAGACTCAGAATTTCTTACTGATGAACAGGTAGATAAATGGGTTTTTGAAGAGGTAAATAATAAATTACATAAAGAGGGTAGTCGATTGGCTGTTGGAGAACCTTTATTATTAGGTATAACTAAGGCTGCTCTGAATACACATGGTTTTATTTCTGCCGCTTCTTTTCAAGAAACTACCAAAGTATTAACTGAGGCAAGTTTATCTGGTAAGGTTGATTCTCTAATTGGTTTAAAAGAAAATGTAATTATGGGACGATTAATACCCGCAGGAACTGGAGCTAAACAATATCAAACTAATATTTCTGAAATAATTCCTCCCTCTGATGAATTACAGTAAAAAGTTTGATTAGTTTATGCTTGGTATGAGTGTTAGTGCGGTGCGTTATTAGTTTGACAATACATATAATAGTTTGATATAGAAAAAGCCCAAAATATGGAGTGTGATCTATGCCGACAATAAATCAGTTGATTAGAAAAGGAAGAAAAATCCAGAAGAAAAAATCAAAGTCTATAGCTTTGAAAAATTGCCCTCAAAGAAGAGGAGTTTGTGTAAGGGTTTATACTCAGACACCTAAAAAACCTAATTCTGCATTAAGAAAAGTCGCCAGAGTTAGACTTACATCTGGATTTGAGATAACAAGCTATATACCTGGAATTGGACATAATTTACAGGAACACAGTGTTGTATTGGTAAGAGGTGGTAGAGTTAAGGACTTACCAGGAGTTAGATATCATATAGTTAGAGGAACTTTAGATACTGCGGGAGTGACCGAACGTAAGCAAGGTCGGTCGAAGTATGGGGTTAAAAAGCCAAAGCAGTAGTATTTAAATAATTTATTTTGATAGATGCCACAAAGGGTTTTTAGTGAGCTATCTTTGAATGAATCAATGAAAGGTTAAAGGTATAAAAAATGCCCCGAAGAAGAGAAGTCCCAAAGAGAAAAGTGCTTCCCGATCCAATATATGGTGAGCCTTTAGTAACCAAATTCATTAATAATATTATGTTGCATGGAAAAAGAGCTGCTTCAGAGAAAATATTATATGGAGCTATAAAGTTTATAAAAGATAAAAAGAATTCTGATGGATTAGAAGTTTTTAAAAAAGCTCTGGAGAATGTTAAACCTAAGCTTGAGGTTAAATCTAGAAGAGTTGGAGGTTCAAACTATCAGGTTCCTGTTGAGGTTAGAGCCGAGAGGCAGCGATCTTTAGCTATTAGGTGGTTGATTGAGAATTCAAAGAAAAGAGCTGGTAATTCCATGGCTGATAAATTGGGTGAGGAATTATTTGATGCTGCCAATAATAGAGGTGGTGCTATAAAGAAAAGAGAAGATGTTCATAAAATGGCTGAAGCTAACAAAGCTTTTGCACATTTTCGCTGGTAATTTTTGTCGGGGTATCTAAATGGATGAGATCTCCGGGTTAAAAGCTACCAGAAATATTGGGATAATGGCCCACATAGATGCCGGTAAAACTACCACCACCGAAAGAATCCTATATTATTCCGGAAAAACCCATAAAATGGGAGAGGTTCATGACGGTAATGCCGTAATGGATTGGATGGTTCAGGAGCAGGAGCGTGGTATTACCATCACCTCTGCTGCTACAACCCTAAAATGGGCAAACCATACAATTAACGTTTTAGATACTCCCGGCCATGTTGATTTTACTGTTGAAGTGGAAAGATCATTACGGGTACTTGATGGTGTTATTTGTGTGATGTGTGCTGTAGGTGGGGTAGAGGCCCAGACAGAAACTGTTTGGCAACAAGCTGATAACTATAAAATACCTAGATTGGTTTTTGTTAATAAGTTGGACCGAGTAGGGGCTGATTTTGAAAATGTTCTTAATATGATCGAGAAAAAACTTAATGTGGTTGCTTTACCATTACAATACCCAATTGGATATGAGGATAAATTTCAAGGTATAGTGGATCTATTGACTGAGACCTCTTATATTTGGCCTTCAGAAGGGGATGGTCAGGAGTTTGTAGAAAAAGAAATCCCCGATAATTTAAAAGAATATATTAAAACATATCGTGAAGAGTTAGTAATAAAATTAGCGGAAAACGATGAAATAATTGAAGAATTGTATCTCAATGGTAAAGAAATAACTATCGATGACTTGATCTTAGGAATTAGAAGAGCCTGTCAATCTTTAAAAGTGTTTCCTGTATTATGTGGGGCAGCGTTTAAGAATAAAGGGGTCCAGATGTTATTGGACTCAGTTGTTAAATATCTACCTTCTCCGTTAGATGTCCCTTCCGTTAAAGCAGTTAAAAAAGGAAAAGAGGAAGAAACTTTTGATGTTGTAAGTAATAAGGATCAGTCATTTATTGGATTGGCCTTTAAGATCTCAATGGATCCTTTTTTTGGTCAATTAGCTTATTTACGTATATATTCAGGTAAGGTTAAAGTTGGGCAAACTATATTAAATGTTAATAAGGGTAAAAAAGAAAAGGTATCAAGATTGGTTATGGTTCATTCCAACCACAAAAGTGATATAAAAATTGCCGAAGCAGGAGACATTGTAGCGATTATTGGAACTAAATTTACTCAAACAGGGGACACTTTGGGAGATTTGGATAGTTCTATGATTCTTGAATCTGTTAGGATACCTGATCCGGTTATGAGGGTGGCTATTGAACCAAAAACAAAAGCTGATGAGGGGGTATTACTAGATTCTATAGGAAAAATATTAAAAGAAGATCCTTCCTTTAAATATTATGAAGATGAACAGACAGGGCAAAAAATTATTGCTGGTATGGGTGAACTTCATCTTGAGATTATAACTGATAGATTATTAAGAGAATATAAAGTACAAGGAAACGTTGGGAAACCTTATGTTAATTATAAAGAAACTATTATTGGAGAATGCCTTAAGGAATATGAATATGAAAAGGGAACTGAATCTAAGTTGCAATATGCTTATCTAATGATCAAGATAAAACCAGCTGACAGGGGTAAATATTTAGTCTTTGAAAATAAATGCGAGAATAAGAAAGTTCCAGATAAATTTGTAAAGGCAATAAAGGAAGGAATTGAACAATCGATGTCTTATGGCCCATTAGGAGGCTATGAGTCATGTGATTTTATAGTAGAATTGATAGATTTGAAATTTGACCCAGAGAATTCTTCGGAGAGTGCTTTCAAGATAGCCGCTTCTATGTTGTTTAAAGATTGTTTCAGAGAGGCAAAACCTGTATTGCTTGAACCGATTATGAAGACGGAGATTTTGACACCGGATTCCTTTCTAGGTGATGTAATTGGGGATGTTAATCAAAGAAGGGGAAAGGTGAAAAAAATAGAATGTGTTACTAGTGGACAAAAGATTAATGTAAGTATCCCTTTAGCAGAAATGTTTGGGTACTCTAATTCCTTGAGATCGCTTACTCAAGGGAGAGGCAATTTTACTATGGAGTTTGATAGATATGAATTGATGCCTGAAGAACTGAGTAGCGTGGTATTAGGAAGAAATTTATAATTTTTATTTTTATAAGGGGGGTGAAGTTATGTCTAAAGAGAAATTTGAACGGACGAAGCCGCATGTAAATATAGGTACAATAGGTCATGTAGATCATGGGAAGACGACGTTGACGGCCGCGATAACGAAGTATTTAGCGATGAAGGGTTCGGCGGAGTTTAAGGAATTTGATTCAATAGACAATGCGCCCGAGGAGCGAGAGCGTGGTATAACGATCAACACAGCCCATGTAGAGTATCAGACCGATAATCGTCATTATGCCCATGTAGACTGTCCCGGACATGCTGACTATATAAAGAATATGATAACTGGAGCGGCTCAGATGGATGGGTCGATACTGGTAGTGAGTGCAGCCGATGGACCAATGCCTCAGACCCGAGAGCATATATTATTAGCAAGGCAGGTTGGAGTACCAGCGTTGGTAGTATTTTTAAATAAGGCAGACATGGTAGATGACGCGGAGTTATTGGAATTAGTGGAGATGGAAGTGAGAGAATTATTGAGTTCTTATGATTTTCCAGGAGATGATATACCGATAATAAGTGGATCAGCGTTGAAGGCGTTGGAGTCTACTTCTACGGATCAGAATGCGGAAGAGTTTAAATGTATAGTAGATTTATTAGAGAAAGCCGACAATTATATACCTGAACCGACGCGAGTGATAGATAAGCCGTTTTTGATGCCTATTGAGGATGTATTTAGTATATCCGGAAGAGGAACAGTGGTAACGGGACGAGTAGAGCGAGGTCAGATAAAAGTAGGAGAGGAAGTAGAGATAGTAGGAATACGAGAGACATCTAAGACGACGTGTACAGGAGTAGAGATGTTTCGTAAGTTGTTGGATGAGGGGCGAGCTGGCGACAATTGTGGAATATTGTTAAGAGGAGTGAAGCGAGATGGAGTGGAGCGTGGCCAGATATTGTGTAAACCTGGTAGTGTAAAACCGTATACGAAGTTTAAAGCGGAAGTATATATATTGTCAAAGGAAGAAGGCGGTAGGCATACGCCCTTTTTTAAAGG
>CAZJDM010000158.1:0-9894 GCA_964544765.1 uncultured bacterium | reverse complement strand
ACCAAATTAGATATAAAGACGTTTTTCTTAGTACTTTTGCTTTTCATCAATTAAGAAGAATGGGGCTCTATGATAAAGACATTTTAAGGCATTTCATAAGAGTTTCGTATAACCTAGGAAAGGACCACTTTTCTTTTTATGTTGGCAAACCTCATATTCGCCTTTTTGCAGCTCGAATTTTAGCTATTGATAGACAAACACTTGATGTTCCTGGCAATTATCTTTCTCCCTTTAATGAGCAAAATAATAATAAGAAATTACGTATATACGATCGAGTAGTATTAAACACTAGGGAACTGTTATTTCAGCTAGTAAATCGGAATACATTTTTAAAATCTAAATTAACAGATCCAGAGTTAGAAGAGATTATTGATGTCAGTTTATTTAAGTCAATAAAAAATAGAAGATTATTATTTAAAGAAAAATTGATACCGCCTGAACTCAAAGACCATTTAAAAAAGAAGATCAGCTTGATTCATGAGCAGATTATTTATTTATCTTATGGTAAAGTGTTAAAAGCTAAATCAGATAGAATTAAAAATAGAATTATCAGATGGCCCAGGTGGCAAAATTTACCAACCAAGAACCAATTGAAAGATAAAGTTGTTCGTTGGCTGATTAATCCAGCAGTGTTTGTCAGTGAATTCATTAATACCGTAAAACAATCGAGAGATACTAGTTACAGTAGGAAACTAAAATCACATTACCAAACACCATTGGTTGACTTTTGGCAATTACCCGAAAATCCTGTTCAGATATTTATGAATAATCATGCTAGAGGCTGTAATAATTTACGTCGTAAATATTGGGCAGATAATGTTAGTTATTAAAACGATATGCGAAAGCCATACACTACGCGACAGATATCAATGGAATAGATATCTGTGGGTTAGATGTCAGTAAGATAGATATCAGTGAGATGGTAAGACCTTTTTAATGTCTATATTGTATGTTAATATTTGATCCGCTAACGGGGAATTACCATCTAAAATAGCATAATTTTTCTGCAGGTTCTTGACCACCCAAGTGACGCCATTATTATCCGATAGGGTACATCCCTCATGAACATCTTTAGGTAAAAGATTTCTTTTAATTTTATGTATCAGACCTTTATCAAAAAAACCATAAGCTTTCTCAGGTTTGATGGTTACACGTTTTGTTTCTCCTTCTTTCATACCAACGACAGCCTCATTAATTCCTTGGATAATACTAGAGCTACCTACAATGAAATGCAAAGGATCTTTTCCTTTATTAGTGTCTATAACTCTTCCGTCACCCAATTTTCCCTCATAGACGATTTCAATTTCAGAACCTTCTTTTATTACATCGCTCATATTACCACCCATTTCTTCGATAGTGTAATTTATATAAGTAATATATAATTGAATATATATAATAGGATACCAGGAAATTAGTTATGATGCTAGGTCAGTTGAAAGTAATGCAAGTAATTATTACTTGCATTACCTTTATTACTTTTATTTTTTTAATTACTCTCTCTTCATGCAAAGCAAGAAGAAATGTTATGTCAAATATAAAGGGTCTTTCTTTAGCATATCATTACAACTTAAGAGGAGCTAAGCTAAAACAAACACTAGAAAAAAAATACTTGATAGTTGATCCGGAAGAACAACCTTCATCTGCTGATATTTTAAATTATATCAACGAGATAGAACAAAAAAGATGTACAATAGAAACAGGAGAATGTAAAAAGAACACTCACTTTACCAACGCAGATATTGCCGAAGCTATTGTCAGGGTGAGTGATTGTTTTGGATTAGATAGATATGTATTTAGTGCCCTTATCAGACAAGAAAGTAGATTTTTACATGGTAAAGCCAAAATGTACCAAGCTTCTGGTATTACACAACTTACTAGAGATGGAATTGAAGAGGTAAACCATCAATTGGGATTTGTTCCATTGAAAAAAGAAAGAAGAAAAAAAATCACTTACAACGTAAATGGACAAAAAATCACTCGTGAAATCGGTGATGGTGTTGTAATCGAAAGCATATATTATTTTTATGAAACAGTTCAAAATTGTATAACCCCAGGATATTTTTGGGTCAGCCCGGTTGACCGAATCAATCAATTAATGGTAGATGAGAAAAGAGTCAAAGAAGATCAGGGTCAATCATTTAAAGAATGGTCATTTAGTCATAAAATTTTGGAGATAAAAAAATTAATCGTACAAGATCTTGATACAGCTATGATTTATGGTTCTACTTTACTTAAGGTACTATTGTTAATCAATGGAAGAAATAGATACACACCTGCTAAAAATTATTATCTAGCTCTGGATAAATATAATGCTAACGATACGGTCCGTGAATTTGGACCTAAATGGGGTAACATAAAAGAAAGGCACCATTTTCCGCAAAAAATACTCTTCGATCATGTAAAAGACATTGAAACTATAGTAAGACCGAACGGCTTAATTATTTACCGAAATACTCTTAAAGTTGGACATCCTCCGATATCATGTCAACAAATATCTTGCCATAATCTCTATTATGTTGATAGTAGTGTAGTAAATGTTAGGGAAAATCATCCTAACAAGTCAGGAAAAACGGCGAGTCAATGTAAAAGAACCTCTGGGCTGGGATATTTGACAGTGTGGCAAGATTTAGTTGTCAGAGAATTGGAAGTTTGGATCGACCCAAATAAAACTGATTATAATACTTGGGTTAAAATCGAATCGTTATATCCTGAACCAGAACTGAACAATAGTAATTGTAATAATCTCTGGGTAGCAAAATGGTTATTAAGACCGGTTTTGAATAGTCATTTAGATTTGTCAGTTAACTAATCATTTTGATTTATTAGTAGGAGTAAAAGTAGAAGGAGTAAAAGTAGAAGGGGTAAAAATAGTAGGAGTAAAAGGTGATAATAGTTACGGGAGCCGCAGGATTCATTGGCAGCTGCTTAGTCTGGAAATTGAATCAACAAGGAATAAGAGATATAGTAGTCGTCGACAAATTTCACAGTAAAATGAAATGGAAAAACTTGGTTGGTAAAGACTTTGTAGACTATATTGATCGAGATAATTTATTTTCATGGTTAAAAGATAACAATCCTAAAATCGATACTATTTTTCATATGGGTGCAAGTTCTTCAACCGAAGAAACCGACGTAGATTATATAATTCGTATGAACTTTGAATACTCAAAAAAGCTGTGGAACATAGCTTTGGATAATAATGCCAGTTTTATTTATGCTAGTAGCGCAGCAACCTATGGATCTGGTGAAAATGGTTTTGTTGATAATGATAACATAGAGTTTCTTAAATCACTAAAACCCTTAAATCCCTATGGTTTTTCCAAATGTTTGTTTGATCAATGGGCCGTTAATCAAGAAAACAAACCTGGTAAATGGTGCGGATTGAAATTTTTTAACGTTTATGGACCCAATGAAGCTCATAAAGAAAGAGGTGCCAGCGTTGCCTACCATTTATTTCATCAAGCTAAAGATAAACAGGTAATGAACTTGTATAAATCATATCGAGAAGACTACAAACATGGACAACAATTAAGAGATTTTGTTTATGTAAAGGATCTTTTGGATGTTATGTTTTTTATGCACAAAAATCAGGTTCCAGGAGGTTTATATAATATTGGTTCGGGAAAGGCTCGTTCTTTTAATGACTTAGCTTTAAATATTGCAAGATCTATGATGGATAAGATTCACAAAGATAAAAATCACCAAGACATCACCACTAATTACACTGAAATGCCCATTCCCTTAAGAGATAAATATCAATATTATACACAAGCTGACTTAAACAAATTAAGAAAGATAGGGTATAATCAAGAATTCTCATCTTTAGAAAACGGCATTAGTGATTACATTAGCAATTACTTGCTTGCGAATAAATATCTTTAGAACAGCCATTTCTTCCTCTATTTCTATGAAACACTACACTCCATTTCCTAATAATAACCACGTCATATCATCTTTTTATAATACCACCACGTCATCATCTAAGAACTGTAAGTACTCTATAATATCTGTTTTGGTAATCAAACCAAGAACATTTTCATCCATATCTATAACTGGCAAACAATTCAATTGTTCGGACACCAGGATAGATGCAGCTTCTCTAATCAAAGTATCTGAAAAAATGGGTCTATAACTTGTATCCATTACTGTTTCAACAGTCACAGACTGAATAAATCCCATGATAGTTTGTAAACCAGTTTGATCCCTCCTTTCTGAAATTAGTTTTACAATAGAATCCTTGTAAATCAATCCTATTAACTGTTCAACATTGTTTACCACAGGTAGAACTTTCACCTCATGTTTTCTCATCAACGATAAAGCACTCCAAAGAGTTTCAGTTCCTATTATTTTAATTTCTTGAAAACTTGAATTCATACAAAGACGAACTTCATCAATACCATTCAAGAAAAAATTAGTATGAGATACAATTCGTCCAAAAGCAGCTTCGATATAATTTTCGTTCATATCCTTCACCTCATAGTTATAGTGTAATAGTTTCATGGTAGTGATCATGAATTGTGCGACCATGACTGTGGAATAAAATCTTAAAACCCCTAACAGGTAATAATTTAACTTTTAATTTAGTGTTTGTAAGTGAAATCAAAGTTAAATTAATTTGTTATGTTCATTTTCCACAGTTATGGTCGCACTATTTAATCATAATAATAATATATTAGACACAAACATCAAAAAGCCATAAAGTACTCTAAAAAGTCATCTTTAGTTAGGGTTCCTATGATTTTATCCTGATTCATTACTAGTAGAATATTCAATGCTCTTCGATGCATTAATTTAGCGGCCCATTTGATTGTCATCTGAGGTGTAACATAATAAAAATCCTTATCCATAATCTCTCTAACTGTATAGGTTTTTAAGATTTGATCAGATGTATGTTCATCCATATCATAGTATTCGGTTTGCAAATGTCGTGAGATTTTTTCTTTTAACAAAACCCCCGAAGGAATATTTTGATTGTTTAAAACTGGCAGATACTCTAAATCACTCCACTCCATATAGTCTTTGGCAAATTTAACATTATCTTCCTCGTATAAGGGAAAGACCTCTTTATTCATTATTAAATCCACAGTTTCTAAACCAATATCAAAATTATTATTTGCGTCAAAATCAATCTCTTGATTATAAACTCCAGTATCAGAAATATTTTTATTTAACTTAAAAAAATCATAATTAATTTGGTCTTTCATGCCTTCCCCCTCTTAATTATTTAATTTTCCTTTTCCTTAAACTCATAAATACTAATATGCTGCAAAAGCCAAACAATTATTGGGGAACTATTAACATTTCTTAACAATCAAAAAATTTGCAAATTGACTACAAAATCTATATCAAGTATCTTATGTTAGCAGTCAGAAATAAATAGAAAAACAATAGATCAGTGTTTTGTGAAACACGTATGTTACACGCATGTTGAAAAACCCATTTAAAATTATATCGAATAATTATCAGTACACCGCAGCATCTTTAGCTCTTTTTACTCTCATTATATATTTATTGACTCTATGCCGTACTATTCCAGGCGGAGATAGTGGAGAACTTATTGCCGGTGCTTATACCCTAGGTGTTTTGCACCCACCAGGATATCCACTTTTTACTTTATTGGGTAAATTATTCACTTTTATTCCTTTCGGATCAGTTGCCTGGCGGGTAAATTTTTTATCTGCAGTTTGTAATACAGCAGCGGCAAGTTTATTATTTCTTTCTATTTTCAAACTTACTAAAAACAACTGGGCAGCATTACTAGCTGCCGGATTATTCGCCTTTTCTCCATTGATATGGGCATATGCTGTAGTTGCCGAAGTCTTCGGCTTAAATAATTTTTTTATTTCCTTAATGCTTTACTTGATGATCCGTTATTATCAAGAAAGATCAATCCGTATAGCTTATCTAGGAGCTTTTATCTTTGGTTTGGGTATGACCAATCATCATACTTTTTTCTTTTATGCTTTTCCTTTTGCCTTATGGGTCTTTTGGACCGGACGCAAACAATTACTAAATTTTAAAAGTACCGGATTAATTTGTTTATTATTTTTTACCGGATTATTACTTTATATATATATACCAATCGCTTCAACCCAAATCCCTACTATTTCTTGGGGGAACCAATCCACTTGGAAAGGTTTTCTTGATCATGTTCTTAGAAGAGAATATGGTACCTTTCAACTTGCCAACCGCTACGTAGGTCATGAGCAATTTTGGAACGGTATCTTTCTCTATTTCATATATCTACCACAACAATTACTTTATGTTGGAATCATATTACCTTTTATCGGCATCTATTATTCTTTGAAGAAAAACAGCCAATGGAAAAAAATTATCTTATTAACTTTATTTTGTTTCGTTTTATACATTATAGTTTTTCACAAATTGGCTAACCTGCCTTTACACATCCCTCTTTATCTGAACATTCATATGCGTTTTTGGCAACAACCCAATCTTCTCATGTTCTTTTGGTCAGGAATTGGATTTTACTACATTTTAACTCATTTCCAGAATATACCTAATTCATCCGATCTATCTAATCGATCTAATTTATCTAATTTACGTAATTTACCTAAAAATCTATTTCCTTTGTTAGCTATTTTATTAGTTTTAATTCAATGCTTGAGTCATTATAAAAAATCCGATCAACACAATAACTGGGCAACCTATAACTTCGGAAAAGGATTAATAGGTCCTCTTAGTAAAAATGCTCTGTTTATATCCAAAGGTGACATTCAAACCAACACGGCCAGATATTTAATAAATTGCGAAGGCTTCAGAACAGACATCAAAATTATTGATCGAGAGTTACTTCGTTTCCCATGGTTCAAACGTATTGCCCAAAAAGATTACCCTAATGTAACTTTGCCTGGCCCACTTCTTCACCCAAAAATTCATGGTGCATACAACCTTAAAATGTTGTTAGACGCCAATAGAGAAAAATTCCCTCTGTTTTTAACAACATTTACCAAACAAGAGAAATATGAAAAATGGAAAGAAGGTTATGATGTAAAGCCATTTGGTTATATTTTTAAGGTCTATCCTAAAGGTAGTCATTTTGATTTTTTTGAATACATGGATGAAGCTACAAAGAGCCTTCCTAATCTTAAAGAATCGGATCAATTAATATCTTACCCTAAAGGAACCTGGGAAAGCGTTGTAAGGCGTGCATATTGGGAAGCTCACAACCGTTTTGCTTCTGCAATTGCTCCCTATGCTCTTAAACATGGCAAAAATCCTAAATTACTGCAAAAAGCGCGTGTTATTTACGAAAACCTGGAATACAGATTTCCTGATGCGCCTCCTTTCTTTTGGAAAAACTTTGGGGTAATATATAATAGCCTGAGAGCTAGAGATCCCAAAGCCAACGAAGGGTTGATCAGAGTATGGACCAAATACCTAAAAATTGCTCCACCTAATGATAAGGAACTGGATAATATCCGTTATATTTTATCTCGGATTCAGATGAAATAGAAATTGGCTTTTTCAGCGTAATTTAATTAAAATTGTATATAATATCCAAAATGTGTAACCAATGACCAGCTGACAACACCGTAATTATTCAGCGTACTAATTGAAACAGACCTACAACCAACGAATCAAGCCCAACTTGATAGGCAACTCGAAGCTAAAATTAACTTTGCAAAAATAACTTGATATTGTTAGTCATCATATCCCACGTAGATTTTCCTACCGAATCCTTTTGGGTAATTAGATGATGATACTTATTCCGTAGCATTGAAGCCCCAACATGCACATGTTCCATTTTCCAATTATTCAACCCATTTGATTGGATAAACCTTTCTATCCCGGTAGAACTAACAAACTCATCTTGTGGATCTACAAATACAAGGGTCGGTATATTTAAATTATTAAGTAGACTTAGTTTATTTGATGAACTTGATGAACTTGATGAATTTGATAAATTTGGTGAACTTTGATCACTGTGTAATTCTTGATCTAATGATTTCTTGGAATCAAACAAAGCATTATAGGCCGATATCGGTGTATAACAATGAGATCGATACTTTGAAGGAGTTAGACTGGGTATAGGTAGAAAAGGGAAATATTTAAGTAGTCTTACAATTCTAATTCTTGACCTTAAAGATATAGCCGGTGCAAATAATATCATTTTATTAAAAGATATGCTCTGTTTAGCGATTAAATCTAGCCCCAATAAACCTCCCAAAGAGGCGGCTACTAGTACCAGAGGAAGGTTTTTTTCTTGAGCTTTAGTATTAATAATTTGATGTGCCTTATAAAAACTATCTATCCACATATTTCTGGTAACCTTGCCCCATTTATCGTATTGTTTGAACCCTTCATCATTAATTGATTTTTGCATATTTCCTATGTCATTTACTTTTTCTGTATGCCCAGCTAATGAAAGTAGCATCACTTCGACGCCATGATTATTAAACTCTTCAATAAGTGGTTTCAAAGTCCGAGGAGCAAAATTTAAACCATGAACCATAAGGGCAAAAGCCTTGATAAAAGACACATTAGAACAAGTTTGAAGAGAACCTCTGCCTGGCAATATGATATTTTCAACAGTCACGAAAACAACCTTTCATGAAATAGAAATATTCATATGTTTTTGTTGATAGCCGGTCAAATAATCACCCGCTCTATTTCTATCTCTATTTTTATCTCTATTTTTATCTCTATTTCTGTCTCTTTTTCTTCTTAGCTTAGTTTTTCTCTTTTACTACTTATTTACCATTTATTTATCTTCTTCTTATTTTCTTTTTACCTTCTTTTTATCAAATCTCTGAAAACTAAAGTAACTTCTGTGAAAAAATGACATGGGATTCAAAGATCTCTTACCCTTTTTTATTTCTAAATGAACATGAGGACCTGTAGCTCTGCCCGATCGCCCCACAGTAGCTATTACCTGGCCCTTACGAACCAAACCACCTCTTTTAACTAAATTCTTCTGATTATGAGCATAAAGAGAATAATAACCATTTAAGTGATCTACTACTACAGCCTTACCATAAGAGCCTAACTTTCCACTAAATTTAATTATACCACCATATACAGCTTTTATTTTGCTTCCTAAGGTTGTATGAATATCGATACCATAATGACACTTACCTCTTCTAACTCCATAATAAGAAGAAATCAAACCCACTACTGGTAAATCAAGGTTCCAAAATACATTAAAGCGATCATTATTATCGTAAGTTTTAACAACCGGCCAATTACTACTACTACATTTTGGTACTTTTTTAACTTTGATTTTCTTTGGTCCACGATTCTTGTGAATCTTTTTAGACGTAGGAGTAATGGTAGTACAACCTACAAAAATGATAAAAAATAGAACTTTATATAAGTATATCACTGCCATTCCCCCCTAGAATGGGTTAAATGTGTGACCATGACTGTGGAAAAAAGCACATAACAAATTGATTCAACATTGATTTAACTTACAAACACAAATGTCAAAGTAAAATTATTACCAGTTAGGTGTTTTAAGATTTTATTCCACAGTCATGGTCGCACAATTTAAATTAAGTTCTATTTTATATCGGTAATGAAATTGAGAAGTTTAAAAAAAAATTGTGGCAGGAAATACCAAGCGAGTTCATTCAACTCGCTTGGATAGTACAAAGAAGGATTCTTATTTTACTTTAGATTTTAATTCTTTTCCTGGACGAAATACTGGTACTTTACGAGCTGGAATCTTAATAGCTCTGCCAGTTTGGGGATTACGACCAGTTCTGGCTTTTCTCTTGGTAGCTTTAAAAGTTCCAAAACCAACTAAACGAATTTCTTCTCTTTTCATAGTTTTTGAAACAATTGCTGTAAAAGCATTTAACCACTCTTCGCTAGCTACTTTTGTTGTTTTTGTACTTTTGGCAATAGCTTCTACTAATTCTGCTTTGTTCATAC
>CAZJDM010000157.1:0-9979 GCA_964544765.1 uncultured bacterium | reverse complement strand
TATTTTCAATTATTTTTAGATAATAATCAACAATTTACACCCAATACCAAATATTTTAGGTATCTAGTTCTCTTAGTACTCTCCAGTGTGACCTCTTTTTTCAAGTTCACTCATAATCCTTTCAGTGTTCAGGATAGACATGTATGGAAGAAGGTTCTCTTCTTCTTTAATGACAAAATTAGTAAGTTCATGTTTCACTATTTTGACTAATTCATCCTTGTCCCAGGGCTTGGCAATATAATGATTAAGATTAGCCTTGTTAACCGCCTGGATCGTATCTTGCAATTCAGCCATCCCAGTTATTAGTATTTTGCGGGTAGGCTGGGTTGCTGGTTGTTGCTGCATTTCTTCTAAAAGAACGGTGCCTTTGGCATCAGGCATTACGCAATCACAAAGAATCAGACCTATTTTACTTTCTTCTTGTATTAGTTCATCAATTATTAGTCGGGCCTCTTTTACCGAAGAGGCTTCTTCTATAATGAAGGTGTCTTCTAATTCTTTGATATCATGAACTATAGCGTTTAGTACTTCCAATTGGTCTTCAACCACTAAGATGGCAATTTTGCTGGCCATAGTAACTCCTGCAATTAAATTAAAATTATTAATTAATCCAAACGGGTAGTTGGCCTACCTGAACTCCAAATAGAAAGATTAGGGCCAAATAGGCTATGAAGGTAATAAAAACCACACCCGATAAATTTAAAATTAACCCCGTTCTCGCCATTTGCGGCATTTTTACCCATCCACTGCCAAATACTATTGCGTTGGGAGGAGTAGCTACTGGTAGCATAAAAGCGCAAGAAGCTGACAAGGTAGCCGGTATCATCAGGAAAAACGGATGTTGTCCCAAACCAACCGCAGTAGCCGCTAAGATAGGCATCATCATGGTGGTAGTAGCGGTGTTAGATGTCACTTCGGTGAAGAAGGTCATAAAAATACAAATGGCAAATATCATCACCAACATGGGTATACCACCTAAGTGTCCCAAAATGCCCCCTAACCAAGCATCAAGCCCTGTGCCCTTAAATCCAGCGGCCATAGCAAAACCACCGCCAAATAAAAGAACAATTCCCCAAGGGATAGTTTTCATAGCCGATTCCCAGTCTAATAGAAATTGCCTCTTTTTTAAATTTACCGGACATAAAAACATAAATACCGCTATAAAAATAGCCACTGTCGCGTCATGGAAATATTTAGCATGAGCGGGATCAAAGATAGAGGTCCAGCCGGGAATGGTCATAAAATCCAGTTTAATAGATTTACGAAACATCCATAATAAAACAGTAGCTAAGAAAGTTAAAGCAACAATCCTTTCTCCTTTAGACATAGGACCCAGTTCTTTGATACTGTTATTTATTACTTCGTTATTAGATGAATCACCGAAACTAAAATCCTTTAAAGGTAGCTGAGTTGAAAACCGACATAGCACAAACCAACAAATAGGCAAAAAGATAACTACAATCGGGACACCCATTAACATCCATTGTAAGAAACCAACTTCAGGAGCGTTAGGGTATAGCTCTTTAATGAAACCGGCAAATACGATATTGGGTGGGGTACCAATTAGAGTTCCAATTCCACCAATGGAAGCACTATAAGCAATTCCCAGCATCAATGCGGAGCCAAAATTACTCTTGGTTAAAGCATGTATTTCTGGACCAGTTTTACCCTGATATGATGAGCTTGTGGCTAACTGATTTACTACTGCCATAGCGATAGGCAGCATCATCATAGCGGTGGCGGTATTTGAGATCCACATGGCTAAAAATCCGGTTGCTATCATAAACCCTAATATGAGGTTATAAGGATTGGTACCTACAATCCGGATTATGTTTAAAGCAATACGTTTGTGTAAGTTCCATTTTTGAATAGCAGCGGCTAAAAGAAATCCGCCGATAAACAAAAATATTAAATGATTGGTATAATTGGGGGCTACAGCTTTACTAGGTAGTATTTTAAGAAGCGGAAAAAGCGCAAGCGGGATCAATGCGGTTGCCGGTATGGGGATAGCTTCAGTAACCCACCAAACGGCCATTAAGGCGGCAACAGCAGCCATTCTTTGCCCTTCGGGTTTGAGTCCTTCCAATGGAGGTAACAAAAGAATAATGAAAAATAACAAAAGACCGGCAATTATACCAATGTTTTGCCTAAAATTGCTTGATGATTCTTTTTTCATAAAATACCTTTCATATACTTTCTTAAACTTGTACTTTTAATTAACACTATATGTGCCAAGGGATTCCGCTCCTTTGATCACATGTTCTACCCATCTTGTTAGTTATAATATGGATAGTGAAATTTTGGTTTATTTCCATGGATATTTAATAATACTAATATTATAATAAAGTTATTATGAAATCTATACAAGAAATACCCGAGTTATCAGAATTAATAAGAGATTATTTTTCAGATCCTGATAAACGTCTGCAGGTAAAAGCCGGCGAAGAACTTCTTACTCAAAATACTAAAAATAATCGTCTGTATTTAGTGTTAGAAGGTCAGTTTAAGGGGTTTAGTGTTTATTTTGACAGTAGTACTCAGTCGCACTTATTTACAGTTGATGAGGGTGAGTTTATTGGAGTAAATAGTTTTTTCTCCGCTAAACATTTGAATACAGCAACTGTAATTGCGGAAGTTGATTCGGTAGTAGCTTATATCGATACACAACCCGATGAAAATCGAGGAAAGTTTTATCAGCATTTTATGCCGGTAGTAATGAATGAGCTATATAAGAGAAATAAAAAGCTAGAGGAGTCAATAGCCAAAGAAGAATTGGCCATTAAAAAATTATTTGCCAGAGAGCAAATGGTGTTGTTAGGGAACCTAGCAGCGGGAATTGCTCATGAATTAAATAACGCCATTGCGGTTATCAAAAGTGATGTGAAATGGCTGATAGATTATCACAGCGAACGGTTTAAGGAACAACCAGATTTTAATTCAAATTTTTTTCAAGCAGGATTGGATAAAGGGCATCACTTGCCTTCAATGGAAGTCAGGAAACGAAGTAAAGAATTAAGTAATAATTTTTCCTTTTCGCCCAAGATCGCTAAAAAAGTGGCGCAAACTGGAATACCCGATAATGAATTTGCCAAATATATCTCTGGAAAAAATAAAGAGAAAGATAATAAATTTATCGATAGCCTTATTCAATCATGGGAGTTGGGAGCTACTTTTCATGATATGAAAATAGCTTCTGATCAATCGGCTCATGTGGTTCAATCAGTAAAAACGCTTGGAGCTAAACATATAGAGACAAAGGCTGGACAAGATGTAAACGAAACCATTAGTTCCGCATTAGCCTTGATTCATAACATAACTAAAAGAGTAGAATTGATTTTGAATGTTGGTGAAATTCCCTTGATTACCGCTAATAAAGGAGAGTTGATTCAGTTATGGACCAATATTGTAAAAAATGCTTGTGAGAGTTTAGTCAATAATAATACTTCAGAACCAACGATAAGAATAAAAAGCTATTTACAAAAGGAAGTTAGGGAGGCAGAGGAAGTTAATGTTAAAGATAAAGACAGTAAAGTAAGTAAAGATGGTGAAAGAGTGATAGTTACCATTGAAGATAATGGTCCTGGAATCCCTAAAAATATAATTTCCAATATTTTTAAACCCGATGTAACAACCAAGGTATCAGGATTATCATTTGGGCTAGGATTGGGTCTCACGATTTGTGAAAAAATTGTTAGATATCATGATGGTACAATAACGGTTAAAAGCAAACCGGGAAAGACAGTTTTTCAAGTTAGCTTGCCTGTAGGGTAATTCAACATCATCGATCAGCTTGATAATTGTATAACACATTGTAAAAATAGAGTTAAGTTTAAATATTATGGCTAGTCAATAAATATATTTTAAATTATATAAAAAAATGGTAGAAGATTATCAATATTTTTTTATATGATAAAAAAATATTGATATACCTCATCTTTATAAGGGGTAGTGAAAGGTCAAAAAATATTTTAAAAAATATAATTACATTACTTGTTATCTGTCAAATATCTCCATTAATTTTATTCGCTGATAGCCTTTCTTCATCCAATAAAGAATATGAAAACAAGCTGTTTAGTTATTTGAATAGTACCACAGCTATAACTAGAAGCGAATTTGATGTTAAATGGGAAAAGACACAAAAAGTAGACATATCAGAATCATTGGTGAATGCTAGCCAACATAGATTGTGGCCAATACCCTTTGTTAAGAAACTAGTGGGATTTCTTTATAATTCAGGACTGAAAGAACCTCAAGCTACTCAAATGGCGTTGTTTCTTAGTGGTAAGTTGTTTGATACCACTTATTTTGAGGGTCAAGTAGTTGTTGATGATAGAGCACAAGTTGAAGAATTGGATGTAGAAGATGGTTTTATTGAATATAAAAGAAGTAATGGTAAAAAGGGCAGGCATAAAGAAGGAGTTCATATTACTGAAATTACTCAGGTAAATACATTTATTTTTGAATTAATTAGGACATATGGTGGTCAGCTTCCATCATTTGATGAACTTACCGCTAGAGAGAGATATATTTTTGATGTTTTGACTGAATCGTTAGATATGACTAAATATTCCTCTAGACTTGGACAAGGTTTAAGTCCATCTAACATCGCAATTATTCGAAGTTGGCAGAAAGGTAGGCGTAAAAGGAGGATTAGACAATTAATATATAACGAAGACGGTGTTATTAGGCAAGAATATAAGGGAAAGTCTGGTTTATTGAAATTGACCACAGATTTAGGATATAACAGCCTTGCGATTGTTTGGGATACAACTAAATTGGTGGTAACTTCAGCAGAATTTTTATCTCTTAAATATGGGAATAAATTTCCAGGAACTATTGATGATTATGATAACTTACCTTATATATTGTTTGATCAACCTAAAAAATTACGATTAAAATTTCTTGGTAAAGAAGGGTATGTCAGATTCGCTAGAAATTATACTGATGGTAAAATGTATAGAGCGTTTGAGCAAGTGTCATCTGTTTATGGCCTTCAATTAATTGAGCAGCTTAGATGGGGAAAATACTTTCCAGGTACTATTGATGAATTTCAATCAGTTCGAAATGTATTTTATAAAGGAAATCAATTTCAATTAAGATTTACAAATTTAGATGGGTATATAAATTTCGCTGATCAATATACCAACGGAGATATGGCAAAGGCTTATGATATGGTATCGGGAGTATTAAATTCGGAAGATTTTAATACACTAAATTGGAAAAAGAGATTTAATGGTACGACGAAAGAATATAAAGCTATTAGGGGTAGAATATTTGATTCAAATGGACGTGTCAAAGCATCTTTAAAGGGAAAATCAGGTCTTTTAAAATATATTGAAACTTGGGGTAATCCCGATGTATACATGGATACGGCATATTATCAAGTAGCCTATCTATTGACTAAAGCAGAATTTAAAAAACTTGAATGGGGATTGCCATTTCGTGGTACTACTGATAAATTTAAAAAAATTAGGAACCTATTATTTGTAGAACCTAATGTATTTTTTCCAAAATTCAAACAAGATGCAGGTTACCTAGCTTTCTCCGGATTACATGCCGGTGGAGATATGCGCCTAGCTTATGATTGGGTTGTAGCAGTTTTAACAGCTAAAGAATTTAGACAACTTGGCTGGGGAGAACCATTTCAAGGAACGACGGATGATTTTATCAATATAAGGGAAAGATTATGTCCTGCTAATAAGGTAGAGAGCCTCTATCAAGGTAGGGCTGGTTATAGACTTTATGCTGATCGATTTACTAATGGTAACATGCAACGGGCATATTCACAGATGAGACGCGTATTGAATAAAAGTGAAATTAAAAAATTAGATTGGGGAAAAGGCTTTACTGGTAGCACCAGTGAATTTCTTGCTATTAGATCTAGAGTTTTTGATTCAGATGGACAAGTTTTACTTAGATATAGAAACCAAGAAGGTTATATTAATTATTCAGATGATTATAATAAGGGAAATATGTCTGATGCTTTTTATCAAATAAATACAGTTTTAGATGTTGCAGAAGTATTATTATTGGGATGGGGAAGAAAATTTCCTGGAACCACCAGCAGATTCTTAATGATTAAAAAAGCTTTTGAAAATTTAGATCAAGCCATTGCAGAATATAAGAGCAGAGCTGGTTACGTAAAATTTTGTGAGATATATGGTCATGATATGAAAAGTACTCATACCATGGTATCTGTTATTCTTGGGAAAGAAATTTTTAAACTTCTTCAATGGGGATCGGCTTTTCCTGGTACTGTTGAGGCTTTTAAATCTATAAGAGACAGGATTTTTTTCGAAAACGGTACTGTCAGAGTTGAATACATAGGTAAACAAGGGTATAAGTTATTTGCTGATAATTACACCGGTGGAAATATGGTCAGAGCCTATTCTCAGATATTACAAGCCTTTGATCAAGATACTATGTTAAAATTAAGGTGGGGAAATCGTTTTCCAGGAACTACTATTCAATTCGAATTGCTGCAATCAGAAGTTATCTATCCTAATGGATTAGTACAAATTAGATTTTTTGGAAGAGAGGGATATGTATTGTTTGCAAATGATCATGCCAATGGTGATATGAAAATGGCATATGAAATGATGTCAGGTTTAGTAACTACGGATGTATTTAGTCAATTAGAATGGGGAAAGCAATTTCCTGGGACAATTAGAGAATATCAATCTGTCCATAGTCGTCTCTATAATCCTGGAGGAAAATTAAAAGAAGAGTTTATTGGCAAAAAAGGTTATTATTTATATGCCTCAAAGTATTGTAAAGAGCGAATGAAAGTTGCCTTCGGTCAAGTTTCAACAGTTTTTGGTTTAGATTTTATCAGAAATGAAGTTCAGTGGGGTATTGTTTTTAATCGAATGGCTGATGAATTTATTGTTTTATACGATACTATATATACTGAAGATAACACAATTAAACCTTGGCTAATGAATGAAATAGGGCAGCGACTATATGCTGAAATTTATACCGATGGCAATACTGTTGAAGCATATAGAATGGCATCTTCTATTTTAGGAACAAGCGATGTAAGAAAAACTTTAGGTTGGAAGAGAGATCTTGCTTCTAACCATGCTGTATCCTTTGATAGCGAGGTAATTTCAGAAGGTAATCCAACTCCATTTATTTGTAATACCTTGTTAAGGAGGCGATCGACGCATGATGGAATTGCAGTAATGCCAGTAGAATAATAACGCTTACCGTGGTGGAATAATACTAAACTCTTTAAATTATTTTTTCTTTCTTTTAGCTGCGCGACTCGATTTGGGGGGAGTATACATAAACCAATCCTCACTTGTTATGGGGTGATAGTAATCAGCTTCATCTATCAAAATCCGGCTGGTAGTTTCATAAACAGAAGCAATCTCTACTCGAACTCCCTCCGATTTTAGGTGTCTGATTAGTTCGATGTAATCCGAATCTCCCGACATGATAATGATAGTATCGTTTTTAGCTGCTAATTGAGTAGCCTTAATAGATAGAGGGATATCCGCTGATTTATGACATGGCACCACTGAACCATGGTAATTATCTTGTAGTCGTTCGGCAAACTTTTCAGATATACTTTTACCTTCTCGAAAATAGATAAAGCGATTTAAACCCCGATTATCAAGTAATTTAGGAATCAAGGTATCAAAATTAAGCATGGTAGTTTTATCTCCAGCTAATGAGTGGATGCTTTTCTCAATATTGTTCCCATCGCATAAAATAGCTACTGATTGACTGATTATAACTTCATTACCCATAAATAACCTCAAATTATTGATTATATTCATGATTATAACAGTCTCTAAGTAGTGTTTCAACGGGCAATTAATGAAATGTGTAAAAATTATTTGATGTTATTGGATTACTTTGATACCATTTAATTATTCAATAGAAAACTAAATAGGAACTTAACTTGATTGGTGGGGCTTGTTTCATACCATCGTGAAGGGATCATTATGCCAATTCGCTCTAACAAACTGTTTGATACCATTGTTCGTTTAACTGGTTTAAAAAGGGAAGTTATAGCAAAAGATTTAGAAGAAATCCTAAAAGCCATTGGTGCCTCTCCAGAAACAGTGACAGAAGATCAAATAAGAAAAGGAATGTTACAATATTTAAAGAAATTTGATAAGGATTGGTTTAAAGATACTGTTGATAAAGCCAAGAATTTAGTTCACTGATAACTTACATATCTTACTAAGAACATCGTGTGTATCTAATATTTCACGGTAAGCGCATATAAATAATTTAAGATTGCATTTAAATATTTTAGATGCAGGCTTCATTCACTAACACTCCGTAATTGCTATCCATAGGACGAAAATAAAACTCACCCTTCATCCAGCGTCAGTCGCCTACGGCGTGACGGGATAAAGGTCTCAGACATTATTTTCTTATGTCCTATGGCTTAGCAATACGGAGTGTAACGTTCAATCAGATTTTCTAAAATATTTAAATGCAATCTTAAATTATTCGATGCACATTTCCTTATAGAACCTTAACTCGATGAGTTATGGAAATCTCTACAGTGGATTTGATTGGAAAGGAGAGAGCCGTAGCCTTAGCAAGACTTAATAAAACAACTGTTGAAAAAGAGGTCCCTTACGAAAATATAGAGCTGAAAATTCATCCTATACTTGTCAATTCAAGAGGCCCAGACCGACAGGGCGATTAGATCTGAATAAGAAAAAGATATGGTGCCAGAAAATCAAAGGTTATAAGTCTATTTGACGGGTAAGGAAGCCAACAAAAACTTCTTCCAAATCAAACATCAGCAACCTTAAAAAAGATATTTTGCTATTTTAATTTCAAGAGATTGATTTTAATTAAAATCAATGATTTTTTTATGTCTACTTTTTTCATAGTTAAAAGCAAAATATCTTTTTTAAGGTTGCTCAAAGAGACAAAAACATGGCCCAGGTCTCCACCTCTGACAGTTTAACGTATCAAAGATTTAACTTGAAATGGCAAAAACTTGTCCATCTGAGTTAACTTACATGTTCGTTATAATTTTTACCAAGTAATCATTCTCCCAAGATGCTAATAGTCTTTGTTTACGAACACTCAGTTTCTTAGAAGTCTCTTTTTTTAATAAATTTAATCCTATGTGTCTCAATGTTGCTAAATTTTCTGGCCCGTGATCTTTTCTTATACGGCTCAAATCCTCTCTAAATGTTACGTCTAAACACCAATGTAAGCTGTTTTCTATGGACCAATGTGAACGTACTGCATTACCAGCAATTTTGGCACTGCTATTAAGACTGGTGTAATATCTTCGTTCAAATGTTTGTTTACCTCTAATCTCAAAATTATTTTGGGCTATTATAACGCTGTTCAAATCTTGCCAGTTTTCTTTACCAGTCAACCAATCTATTTTAGAAGTAATCCAATAATCACGAACCTCAATACGACCATGATCAGCAGATGTAACTTGAAAATGGTCATCCGTACGAGCGTTTAATAAATCATCTGAAGCTCCATCAAACTGCCTAACAACTTCTTCATACATTGATCCTTGATTGCCTTTTAACGATAAAACATCGTCTCCTTCTTTTTTACGGATCTTGGATGCAATAGTTTTTTGGCATCCCATTGCATCTATAGTTACTATACATCCTTTGATTGACAGTAAATCCAGCAACTTTGGTATGGCGGTGATCTCATTACTTTTATCATTTACTTTAACTTGACCTAAAACCAGGTGGTCCTGAGATGACCAAGCACTGACCATATGGATTGCACTTTTGCCTGTGGCTTTATCAAATGATCTTCTCAAAGTTTTTCCATCAATAGGTATTATTTCGCCTTGTGTTGCTTCATGAACGGCATTCATCCAACTTGAAAAACATTCTCTGAACTGTATTGGATCAATAATACTTAAAACCCTTCTAAAAGTATCATGTCCAGGAATACCGTTTTTTAAATCCAAAAAACTTTCAAACCATTCTTTTTTGCTTTTACCAAACAGTTCCATATCTTCCCA
>CAZJDM010000156.1:0-10012 GCA_964544765.1 uncultured bacterium | reverse complement strand
GAAGATTTAACAACGACTCCACCTCAAAAAACTACATTGGCCAACAATCTAATCTCCGATCTAAGAAACAATTTAAAAAAACTTAAATAAAAGCGCTCTGAAACACCGCCCAAGCTCTGGATGAAATAGATATGGAAGGCTTTGATCTTGAAGATACTACAGCGATGATAACTACACAACATCAGCAACCGTTGAACTTGATCTGTCTGTTGGAGGCAATGCCACTTATATGATGATAACTACTACGGCAGGATGCACTGATGGAACATGGGAAGAATACAGCACCACGATGAGCTTAACCCTTTCTACTTTAAATACCAATGTCACAATCTATGTAAAATTTAAAGATGATGAAGGAAACGAAACATCCTGTACATCAAAAACAATTACCCATGACGATACTGCCCCTACAGTAACGGGTTTAAGTAATGATGATACCCCTAAAAACACTATTAACTGGGATTGGGACTGCAACGAGACCTGTACTTATAGATATATAGTAGATACTAACGCTGATACTAATCCAACAGGTGATTATGACGATACTCAAACTGCTAGTAAAGATACCGGCAGTGGTAAATTTTATTTGCATGTCCAAGCCAAGGACCAGCCTGGCAATGAAAGCGATGTGGTACATGTTCATGCTGTGATAGGCACTACTTCAACAGGAAGATGGGTGCATCCTGCTGACCTTGCGGATAATATCAGTCCTAATGGTGAACATGTCCTTTTTCAACAAGTAGCAATGGATAATAATGGTAATGCTATTATTGTCTGGAAACAAAATGATGGTAATAAAGATCAAATATTTATGAGTGAATATCGCTAATAAAAGACAAGTTCATATTATACATACTGTTAATTAACGATTGACATAAAAAATACAATACAGTATTTCTAAAATAAGATTCTTTATATAGCATAGTTACCAACCCTTGCATTAGGAGCTAAGCATGGATGCTTTAACGTTCCAAAAAGGAACCTCTCTCTACCTTGGAATAGTATTATTAATAACAATCACAGGATGCGGCACTGACTATAATTCACAAAAATCTGACTTAAAGCGAGCTTGGGAATACAGTGACCGCCCCGACCAATTAGCCTTTGATCAACCATTAATATACAACTATAAAAAGCTCCCTGCTTCCGGAACCGTTGCTAAAGAGCCTTGGAGTGCCAGTTACTGGCCCGATAAAACTAAAGGAATAGCTTATCGTTGGCAGTATTCTGACTCAGCCACCTACTTAAACCAGTCAACGGTTTTAAGTATGAGTCCTTCTGAAATTGCGCGCCTGTCTCCCGCTGAGAAGTTTGATATTTTAAGGAATCAATATCATTTTCCTTTAACCAGTTCTGAAAGAAGAAAAGGAGGATGGTTCACTCCTTGGTGGCACGGTCTATGTCATGGTTGGGTAAGTGCTGCTATTTTCGAGCCTTTACCGGGTCATTCGGTAACTTTAACTAACAATGCTGGTGTGAAGGTAAAATTTTACCAAGATGATATAAAAGCACTATTAACTAGAGCTTGGGCCGACCTCAGTATACAAGAAGTATGGATCACTAGCCGTAAAAATTTCACTGGTAACAATGCCGGTACCTTGCATGTTTTACTAGCAAATTGGTTAGGTATACGTAAAAAAACTTTTGGTATTGACCGAGATTATGGCAACCAAGTATGGAACCAACCGGTTTATTCCTACCAATCTGAATATGGTGAAATAACTTTATTGGACAAAAACACCAGTTTTCAAGGATATTATAGGGCTCCAGGTACAATATATCTACTCGATGTTAAAACAGTTATTACCTATGTTGATGAACATGAATGGGGAGATGTTAATCCACGAGATAATCTGTTTAGACATATGTATTTATATTACAGTTTAGAACTGGATGCTGATTATCGCATAATTGGAGGAGAATACTATCCAGAATATTGGGTGGAAGGGAAAAACTATCAAACCAATGAGCTTTATAAATATTGGGACACACAACAATGGCCCGACTGGGTTTTTCTCAAAACTCAATACCCTTCTGACACAGGTATAATACCTTATAGTAAAGTAAAGGAGATACTAAACGCATCTTTAAGAAACAATGATAATAAGATCAATTTTACTTCCACCTTAAGGTACTATTAGTAATAATATGCTAGAATTTAAATTAGAAAATTGTGTCCTTTTGTTCCTTCTATAAAAGAAAAATATGCTTTATAAGCTTAGTACTTAAATTTGAAAAAAGTAGAACTAATTAGCACATAAGGATTATTAGATATGAAAAAGAAATCGGTCATTATTGGTAGTGCTATTGTAATCCTAGTTATAATAGTAGGTACTTCACTTTATCTAATGATGCAACAAGGCTTATATCAACCAGGTTTGTTAGCAAAAGATAAGACAATAATAGGTGACTATCAAATAAATGCGTCGGCTGATTATTTCAATGTAGAACAAGATGTTAAACTCTATAAATTTGAACAAGGAAGAGCTGATTTACCTGTCATTTTGGTAATTCATGGTGGACCATGCGCGCCTTACAGTAAGCCTTGGTCTGGAAATATAGAATTATCAAACAAATTTAGATTCATTTATTATCATCAAAGAGGGTGTGGTTTATCTTCAAATCCATATAAAGGATCCGTTGAAGATAATTTCTACAATAATATGAAATTGTTGGATAAGAAGTTGGGCATATCTTCCCAATTAGCTGATGTAGAACGTATTAGACGTATTTTAAAAACAAAGCAAATTATTCTTATGGGTCATTCCTTTGGTGCCTTCTTAGCCACTTTATACGCAATTGAATTTCCTGATAAGGTGAAATCTTTGATTCTAGTTTCTCCGGCAGATATGGTGGTTTTTCCTCTTGAAAGAGATTTATTTGATGAAATTCAAGATCAATTACCTATAGATCTATTTGAATCCTACCAGACCTTTAGAGCTTCGTATTTTGATTTTTCCAATCTATTTAATAAGTCCACTGCTGAACTTGAATCTTTGCATAATGAATTCTCCAAATACTACACCATTGCTCTTTCCAAAGTATTTCAAACCAATTATTTTAGTAAGACAAAACGATATAAAATGAATTGGATGCCTTTTGCGTTATATTTTGGACTCGGTAAGAAACATGATTTTAGCGATTCATTTTCAAGTTTAAAACTTCCAGTTTTGGTGCTTCATGGTCAGTATGATCTACAACCTGAATCTGTAAGTCGTAAGTTTTCTAATTATTTAAGTAATTCAACTTTTAAGGTTATAAAAAACACTAGTCATTTTAGTTTTGAAGAAAATCCCAACCAATTTGCTGAATCGGTATCAAGGTTCTTAAAGGAGAAATGAGATGTCTAATAAGCTTGATTTGATAAAAACATACAAGAAATACTATACAGCGGCTAAGAAACCAGAATTTGCTAAATTTGATCCGGCTAACTTTTTAACAGTTATAGGAAAAGGTGAACCTGGTGAAGATGAATTTTCAAAGATGATAGAGATACTATATCCGGTAGCTTACGGTGTAAAAAAAATTTATAAAAATGCAGATAAGGATTTTGGGGTTCCAAAACTAGAAGGTCTCTGGTGGGTAGAAGATAATCGTGATCTTAGAAAAACACCTAAGAGTGATTGGTGTTGGAAATTGCTTATTAGAATGCCTGATTTTGTGACAGCAAAAGTGGTGAACCAAGCCAAAGATGAGATTAAAAAGAAAAAGAAGATCGATTCACAGATAATTGAATTTGAAAAATATTGTGATAATAAATGCGTACAAATGAAAATTATCATACGTCAACCGGTTAAATAATCGCTGATGCGTTTCGCACCAGCTTATATATATTACTAAACAATTTAAGCTTCTATCAACTTAGCGACTTTATCGGCAATAGCTGGAGCAGCAGTCAAACCAGGCGAATCGATTCCTAGAAGTTCAATATAGCCATCGATACCAAGTTCTCTAGTTCCTTTGATCCAAAAATCATTATATTCATTACTATTATATATAATTCTCGACCTAATACCGGCAAAATCAATACTTAATAAAGAAGGATCGATATTTTTAAAAAGCTGCTCTATGGCTGCCACCATGGAAGAGTCAAGGTCGCTGGAAACTGAATAATCAATATTATTTACTTCATTTACATCAGGACCAAAACGGGTAATTCCATCAAAATCAAAAGAAGAATGAACCCCTAAAGCATTATTTTTGTTATCAGGAGCCGGGTAAATCAAAGATTGATTAAAAACTGGCTGACTAGTTTTCAGGTAATGCCCTTTTAACCAGTAGGGTTCAACATCCGTCAGGCCCAATTGTTTTCTTATGGCCACAGCATCTAGTCCAGCTGTATTTATTAAATAACGGGTTGTAAATGATTCATTTTGGGTTTGAATATGAAACAAATGACCTGACTTATTCTTTACTTCACATACTTTACATACTTTATTACCTAAGAATATTAAACCTTGGCATTTCTCAATTTCATTTCTTAAAAAGGTAAGAATAGCTGATACATCAATTATGCCCGTACTTGGGACAAAAAAAGCCTTACTAACAAAACAATGTTGATTCAAAAGACTGACTTCTTCATCCTTGGCCCACCTTAATTCAACGCCATTATCTCGCCCTTTTTGATACAACTTCTGTAATTCTGACTCTTTTTCTTTGGTAGTAAGGATATATTTTCCACATTTTTTGATTGGCAGATTGTACTTTTTCCCTAATTCATACCATATTTTATTCCCTTGCAGGCACATCTCATGTTTTAAAGACCCTTTTTCATAATAAATACCGGCATGTAAAACTCCACTGTTTCGACCTGAAGCATGTTCTCCAAGAAAATGCTCTTTTTCAAAAACGGCAATGGTCCAATCTGGATATTGCCGGCATAATTTCCAGGCAATATGCAAACCAACTATTCCTGCCCCGATAATTACTACATCTACACTATCATCAGCCAATTAAGTACCTCCATCTGGGAACATTTTGTTACCATGGTATACCTTTTATACCAAATATAGTTTTATAATATATCACTTTTTTTGTTATTTTTTTGCTTTATACCTAAAATCATTATGAATTTTGTTTTGGCACAATAATTGCTAACATATTGTTCTAGCGCGCATATCTTGGTCTTTTTATTGTTTTTTGTAATTTCATAATTTGTTTTAACAGGGGGGACATTGTGTTTGCTAAATTTAATTTATTATTAATTACCATTTCATTCTTGGCAGTATCTAATAACATTACTGCCCATCCAGCCAAAACAAGAAAAGATATTGTACTATGGTACGGTGATCAACCTGGTGGAAGTTTACATCTTAAGAGTCAGATTAGAACAGAACCTAATCATGGTCATCATGGGCGCGGTCATCAGGAACGTGGACATCATAGAAAAGGTAGACATGAATCTAGACAACGAATCTTTGAACCAGTAATTCTAAAACTAAAACGTGAAATTTTGAAACAAACACAAAGACAACAAAGAAAACGACATGGACGTGGGCATGGGCACGGTAAAAAAAGGTCCTTCGAACTACATGAAGCAGATCTGATAAGTGTAAAAATCATTGCTAAATCCAAACGCGGTAGAGGTACCGTTAGTTTACTTGTTGGAGATAAACAAACCACTCCTTGTCCTATTGAAGGCTGGCCCCAAAATTTTCACAGATCTGAAACAAATACATTTTATGACATATACTTAGATAACCCTAACTGGGACGCCAGTGGTAGATGGCAATTGTTCTTTATAGGCAATATTAAAATCCTACAAGTCATTATAACCATAGAAGCACCTATAAAACGAGGTCATGGCAGACATGGTGATCATGACAGACATAGTGGTCATGGGAGAGGACACGGTAGAGGACAACACAGTAGAGGGCATGATCGTACACCTGGTTTAGATTATGGTTGGTTAGATCAACGAGGTGGTCATGGATCAGGCAGAAACCGTCACTCAGATATACCACCTCATCGATTAGTTAGACCAGTTGACCGATGGCAACCTTTAACAAGGGTACAAATAGTATATGGCTGTAATAATTACCGAGTACCTGCCAACAAACGAGTTTCTAAATTACTAATTAAGTTCCTTTCGGGAAATGCCAATATTACTAATATACGATTTGAACTCACAAACGGCTCACTAGTACCCTATAGTAACATTAATCAATCAGGTTTGTTTGGTACTCGAACATCCAATAATACCTATACATATACGGTAAGAGATATACTCTTTGACACATGTTATTTTCAATCTGGCATCTCACAACCATTATTAGAGATAAAAACCTCCACTAGGTGATTACAGATATACGATTACAAATGATTAAACAACAGACACAATAACCCCACATAAGTGAGAACCTCTAAAAATCTCATTTATTTTTAAAAGGCCATGAGACTTCCCTCCATGGCCTTTTTATTTTCATTATCAATTCACTCTTAGAACACTTATTCATTTTTGTTACCAAAAGTATACTTCCTTTACCAAAATGAGTTGCAATCTTTAATCACTTATTCCCTTTTATATACTTAACTTATTGTTTTTATTTTAGCTTTCAATTTGGCACGCCTCTTGCTTATTACTAAGTCAAACATAAGATTAGAAATTTTTAA
Organism: uncultured bacterium; assembly: GCA_964544765.1. Classification (GTDB taxonomy): domain Bacteria; phylum Bdellovibrionota_B; class Oligoflexia; order CAYFLR01; family CAYFLR01; genus CAZJDM01. The sequence goes on along the minus strand of CAZJDM010000156.1, from coordinate 3,400 downwards.
AAATTATTTTTTAATTTATTAACCCCAACAAGGAGCGTGCTATGAGAAAAGTAACTTTATTATTAACCGTTTTAGTCTTTTTGACTGCATTTGCTGAGCAAGCTTTTGCCAGACGAAAGAGATTGCATGTCCAATTTTATGATCAAAACTACAGAGGACAAAGCACTCTTTTTCTCAAAAGAGAAATTAGACAACAATTCCCAGGAATCAATCTACGTCGCGCCGACCTATTAAGAGTTAGATTGATAGCTAAGTCCAGACGTGGCAGAGGAACTGCAGCTTTAAAGGTTGGATATGATGTGACTTATCCTCAAACAGTTTCTGGAAATCCATATGACTTTAACGATCCTGCGCCTTACACTTTTGATCGAGTTCCCTTTGATAATCCCAGCTGGGACTCAACTGGTGTATGGCAAATCAAACTAAGAGGAAACTTTATAGTTCGAAAAGTAGTAGTTATAGTAGAATTAGTTGGCTCCAGTACCGGCCCTGGTCCTTTCCCTAATCCTGGACCTGGACCATACAATCCTGGATATCAATGGCAGTATCTAACTACTTTCAATCCACCAACATTCAGTTATCAAACAATTACTATACCATTGAGTACCGTAGTAAAAACACTTAAAATCCAATCTAACCGCGGTAATAGTAAGGTAACTAATGTGACAATAACCTTAAGAAATGGCCAACAAAGAAGACTTTCCGATCTGGAAGGACACTTTAAAGATAGTGATTCTAAACAAGCTAACATCAGAGGAAACGGTTTTATAAGGGATGTCCAAATTACGGCATCTTCTAGAGCGGTATTTAAACCAGGAGAAATAGAGATCCACGCATTAATGCGATAACATAATATAGTCAACCTAAGTTTGACTTCCCACTAACGGACCACTAGCAAGGATGCGGGTGGTCCGTTTTTTTAATTTAAAGTTCTAATTTCTTCATGTTTCTTGCGCATTTCTTCTAAAAGACCTGTTTCCACGGACTTAGGAACAGCATTATAAGAGGAGAATTCCATATTAAAATTAGCGCGTCCACTGGTAATCGTTCTTAGTGCATTGGCATAACCAAACATTTCTTTTAAAGGAGCCTTAACCTTTATCTTTTGCAAATTATTACGCAAAGACGACATCTCCTCTACTTTACCTCTACGTCGGTTAATATCACTAATAACATCACCGATATATTCATCTGGAGTCATTATGCTTATACTCATAATCGGTTCTTTTAAAATCGGACCACACTTCAAAAACCCTTGCTTTAAACATATTGAAGCGCAAGTCTTAAAAGCCATTTCAGATGAGTCAACCTCATGAAAACTTCCATCAAATAAGGTTACTTTAACATCTACTGCAGGAAAATCCGCATAAACACCTTTTTTGAGTGTAGTATTGATAGATTTTTCAATCGCTGGAATAAAATCTTTTGGAATAACTCCACCTTTAATCAAATTTATAAATTCAATCCCTTTACCTGGATTGGGTTCTAATTTCATCACTGTATGAGCGTACTGCCCCTTACCACCACTTTGTTTCACATGTTTAGTATCTTGATCAGCGGCAGTTGTAATCGTTTCCCGATAAGCTACCGAAGGTGGTCCTAGTTCTGCCTTTACATTAAACTCATGTTTTAATCGATCAATAATAACTTCTAAATGAAGTTCTCCCATACCTGAAATTATTGTTTCTTCTATTTCATCATCATAACAAACCGTCAAAGAAGGATCTTCAACACACAATTTATGTAATGCCTTAGATAATTTTTCCCGATCAGATTTAGACTCTACTTTAATAGAACAACTTACCACTGTCTGTGGCGCTTTTATATTCTCCAATAAGGTGGGATTTTTCGGACAACAAAGGGTATTTCCAGTTGTAGTATTTTTTAATCCAATTAAAGCAACAATGTCACCGGCTTTAGCTGATTCAATATCTTCTCTTTTATTGGCATGTATACGTAAAATTCTACCGATTCGTTCATTTTTACCGGTGTTGGCATTCAACAAAGACTGGCCTGCTTTAATAACACCTGAATATATTCGGCAAAAGGTTTGTTCTCCAACATATTTATCATTTATTACTTTAAAAGCTAAGGCTGATTCAGGACCTGTATCATCCATTTGGAGATCCATGGGAGAAGGCAAGTAATCACAAACAGCATCCAAAAGAGGTTGAACACCTTTGTTTTTGAAGGCAGATCCACAAAAAACTGGGACAACACTACCTGCTAAGGTAGCTTTTCTGGCCGCGTCTTTTAATAAATCAACACCTATCTCTTCTCCTTCCAGATATTTTTCCATAAGTTCATCACTAAAATCACTGACTGATTCTATTAACTCATCACGAGCAGCCTGTGAAGAAGAAAGTAGATTGGTTGGTACTTCAGTTATATTGAGTTCATTATCAATATGGTAAATTGCTTTCATGGTGATTAAATCTACAACACCTTGAAACTCTTCCTCTTTACCTATTGGCATTTGAAAAGGAACTGCATTAGCTCCCAAGTTATCTTTCATTGTCTTAATTACATATTTAAAATCAGCACCTTGACGATCCATTTTATTAATAAAAGCAATTCGTGGTACCTTATATTTATCAGCTTGGTTCCATACCGTTTCAGACTGAGGCTCAACGCCACCAACTGCACAAAAAACAGCTACCATACCGTCAATTACCCTTAAGGATCTTTCAACTTCCATTGTAAAATCAACATGTCCCGGTGTATCTATTATATTAATTGTATTAGAGTTCCAGCTGCAACTGATGGCAGCTGAGGTTATGGTAATTCCTCTTTCCTGCTCTTGTTTCATAAAATCCATGGTCGCTTGTCCATCATGTACTTCACCTACTTTACGATTTATCCCGGTAAAAAATAGAATTCTCTCAGTAGTTGTAGTTTTTCCTGCATCAATATGCGCGGCAATGCCTATGTTCCTAGTGTTTTTTAGCCTGATATCCATAACTCTACATTTAACCCCTTTTCCTTATAAATTATTAAAATTATACTCAAAAAATTATTCTCTAATATTAGTTGGTTAAGATAAACCTTCTCGCCAACTAGTTGAAAAAATCGAAAATTTAATGCTTATTACAAGTGCGCTACCAAACCGAAGTGAAGATTATGAAGAGCATTGTAAGCAATTACCTTTGTAGGCGACACGTAGAGTACTATAATTTTTTAATATTTGCAAGTTTTTTATGTTATAAACAAACCTAATATATTGCTCTTATTAGGGCTTTTATGGCTCCATCTTATTACGTTTATACAATTAAATCAATGTAATTGTATTTCTTGACAATAATATTATTAACGTGATAAATATTCTGTGCAATGTGGATAGATATGTTATAGTATTAAACTCTAATTTCTTTCTTTTTTACGACGATTTTAGGAGCACATA
>CAZJDM010000155.1:0-10044 GCA_964544765.1 uncultured bacterium | reverse complement strand
TAAAATACGGAATTTATAAACAAAATGCAAACATTATATTAGGAGAGAACCCGTTTCAATTACCTTTATTGGAATGTCATGATGATGACAAAATAATTTGGCCTGTTTTAGATCAGAACGTTTAAGACTACTTGACTCAGATATCACCGCTAAACATCCATCGGCACCTAATCTCTGGCGAGCGAGATAAGCAACCAAAGTACTGTCAACACCACCAGAGTACGCGATAATTGCATTATCAATATTTTCAAACCATTTATACAAACGATCAAGTAACATATTAATATCTTTCAAAGAACCTCTCCTTCCATGAAATTCTTATTAACTTCTTTGATAACCCGATTTATACTTATATTATTATTACTGGCACATCTCTGACAATCTTCAAATTCCGGATTCCATTTGATTTGTCCATCTGGTAGAGTAGCACATTTCATCTTAACAGGACCCCAAGTAGTATCAATTGATTTTATTTCACGAGGAAGTATACTACGAAAAGCTGAGAAATATCGAACCCCTAAAGTAGTTGTCTGTAAAAGTAGGAGATCTATTAAATCATTCAAATGCTCTTTCATACAAAGAATTTCTAGAGTCAATCCGGGTCTGCCTTTTTTCATCGTTGTATGGATAATGGAAATATCCAAAGCACCGTTACTTAAGAGTTGTTGCTGAAAATGATTTCCCAATTGTTGACCCGGCATATCATCAATATTGCATTGAATGATCCAAATTAGTTCCTCTTGATATGAAGATTTTATTTCGGAAGAAATATTATCATTGGACATCCATATATCTCCTAAGCTGACACGCAATACATTGGGGTGTTCAAAATCTTTGCTTCCTGCTCCATATCCAATTTTAGTTAAATTTAACTTTGGTTGTAAAAACGAAGGTTCCAGAACTTTTAAAAGAGCAGCTCCTGTAGGAGTAGTTAATTCCGCATGTATGTTCCCAGTATATATGGGCATATCTTTCAATAAAAGGGCCGTAGCTGGAGCTGGTACGGGTTGAATACCATGAGCACACGAGACAGTTCCTGTTCCGGTACAAATAGGTAATGAATATACTTTTTCAATATTTAACCGGCTAAAAAGTACTGCACAACCAACAATATCTAAAATGGTATCAACCGCTCCAACTTCGTGAAAATGAACTTCTTCTAACGGAACCTGATGAATAGCTGACTCTGCCTCACCTAAAATATTAAAAGCTTTTTTGGCTAAATTTCTGACTGTTTCGTCTAATTTAGCACCGTCTAACATTTTATTAATACTTCCTAAATTTCGAAAATGTTGATTATCACCTGGGATAATGTCTATTTTTCTACAGGCAATACCGCATTTTTTCATTCTAGATATTTGTACTTCACAATTTGGAAGGTTCAACAAAGAAGGTAGGGATAAAATGATATCATCCTCGTCAGTCAAACAAGATAAGGCTCCTAACAGCATATCACCGCTTATTCCTGAAAATGGTTCTAAATATAAAATAGTCATATTTTGCTTGATATCAACTTAGCTTAAAACTTAATTAATACTAATTACTTATAATCTTCTACTTAATTTTACATAGATTAATTCTTAACTTTATAGTTGACAGAAGACAACACAGATCTTTTATATATATGGAATAAAACTTTGGTTTGCAAGATTTTAATCTAGGGTTTAAGATTGAGAAATTTAAACCATAATACATGTTAATTTAAGAGATTTAAAATCTCGAACTTAACATCAATCGAAAATCCTTTTTCCTCTATTGAGGAACAAATTTTTATTTTTTTTTAATATGGCGTTAATATATTAAATTTTGTGTTTAAAAGATGGTCAAGGTTTAGTAATATGGTTTTCTTAAAAATAACAATGACATCAATTTAGGAGTAAATTAGTGTATTACTTAGGAGTAGATATTGGGAGTCATTTTATCAGCTTGGCTCAAATCGACAACAAAAGTAACTTAGTTAAAGATCTCTATGTTCGACATCAGGGAGAGCCCCTTAGCTGTCTAAAGGATATACTTGAAGACATACCACTTGATAAAATTAAAGGATTAGTAAAAACTGGTTCGTCTGGACAAAACATTCCTCTGAGTGGCAAGTATATTGACCCACTAGTTGCGGGCATTGAAGGAGTAAAAATAACCTATCCTGAAGTACGTAACATTATTTATATTGGCGGAGGATCTTTTAGCTTAGCTCAGTTAGATAACGAAGGCAATTATAGAAGATCAACCATTAATTCCGCATGTGCTTCTGGTACCGGAGCCTTCCTTGACCAACAAGCAATGAGATTAAAAATTCACCCCTCAGAACTAGCTGATAAAGCTTTAACATACAAAGCACTACCTCCCAGTGTTGCTACCAGATGCGCTGTTTTTGCCAAAAGTGATATGATTCATTTACAACAAGAAGGATACTCGGTAGAAGCTATTTCTGCTGGATTATGCCGTGGTCTTGGACATAGCACAGTGGATGGTTTGCTGGGCGGCCATGGACTTGATGGTACTACAGCAATTATTGGAGGAGTTGCTAATAATAATGTAGTGGTCAAGTCAATCAAAGAAAAACTGGGAATAGAAACAATTGTCCCAAAACGCCCTGAAATAATCGGAGCTTATGGAGCGGCGCTAACTGCTTTAAATACCAATCTCGATAATCCAATCGATATCCAATCCTGTAAAAAACCTGAAGTATCACAAGAAAAAAATAATTCCTACTTACGATCCCCTTTAGAACTAAAATTATCAAAATACCCTGATTTTAAAACTTTTGATCACTGGACTAATGAAGATAAAAGCGAAATAGCAATCATAAACCAAAGAACAGGAAATATAGTCGTTACTTTAGGAATTGATATTGGATCTACATCAACCAAAGCCGCTATCATGGACAATGACCAAAAAGTTGTTGGTTGGGTTTATCGTGAAACAGCGGGAAATCCTATAAAAGCTACTCAGTTGGTTTTCAAAGCTTTTAGTGAGATGGAAACACGAGGAAATTTCTCTCTTGATATACAAGGAGTCGGTACCACCGGATCAGGCCGGAAAATGATAGCTTCGGTAGTAAAAGCTCATATGTCGATGAACGAAATCACCGCTCATGCCAAAGCAGCAACTTTCATTGACCCAAAGGTTGATACTATCATTGAATTAGGTGGACAAGACGCCAAATTTACTCAACTGCAAAATGGAATGGTTTATAATTCTGTCATGAATTATGTATGTGCCGCAGGAACAGGAAGTTTTATAGCCGAACAAGCTATCAAACTTAATATACCGTTAACCGAATATGCTGATCGAGCAATGGGAGTACCTTGTCCTACCACCTCAGATCGATGTACAGTTTATATGGAACGCGATTTAGATATTTTAATTTCTAAGAGATGGAAAAAAGAACAAATTGCCGCTTCTGTACTACATTCTGTTCGCGATAATTACCTAAACAAGGTTGTAGGAGGGTTACATATTGGCGATCATATATACTTTCAAGGAGCAACTGCCCGCAATAAAGCCTTAGTTGCTGCCTTTGAAGTTGAACTAGGACGACCTATTCAAGTTAGCTCTTTTTGCCATATCACAGGGGCTTTGGGAATGTGCTTATTAGTACGCGAAAGGGTTTCACCGTCTGATATAAAAAACCATTTCAAAGGATTAGGATTTGCTAACGAAAATATCATAATAAACAATGAAATATGTGAATTGTGCCATAATAAATGCAACTTAAAAATTATCCAAGCAGGAAATGACACAGTGGCCTGGGGGTTAAAATGTGGTCGAGACTATACTTCCAATAAAGTAAAGGTAAAGAAAACTGAGACCTACACTGCTTGGAAACAGATGGAGACCAAATGGAGTGGAGCTGGTCGTCAACCATTTAAAACCACCAAAGGACCCAATATAGGCTTATTACGTAGTCTTAGTACTTATGGATATTATCCTTTTTGGAGAGCTTTCTTTTCTGAATTGGAATGTAATTTAGTTCTTTCTTCACGTTCATCAGATAAAGTTTTTCGTCATGGTTTAGAAATTACCACAGCAGAATACTGCGCCCCTGTGGTCATGAGTCATGGACATACAATGTCATTATTACAAAAAAACAACTTAGATTTTCTTTTTGTTCCTCACATGTTACGCGAAAAACGGGTCAAAGGATTTTCTGAATCTCATTTTTGTTGCTATGTGCAATCTCACCCAGGAGTGCTTAAATCAATCGAAGAATTTAATCTAAATGATAAAATGTTATCCCCAATTGTTGATTTAAACCAACCTGAAGAAGAAACACTGAAACAATTAACTATCTCATTAAATAAGCCCTTGAAAACCAATAAACGTAAAATACGTAAAGCATTCCGCGCTGCCCAAAAAGCGCAGAAAGAATTCGAATCGAATTGTCTTGATTTAGGGAAAAAATCCCTGAGTAAATTGGAAGAAGAAGATCAAATTGGTATTGTATGTATTGGTCGCCCATATAATACAATCGATCCGGGTCTTACCCTGGACCTCCCCAAAAAAATTGCTGAAAAAGGTTACGATGTTCTATATATGAATATGTTACCAATTCAACCACAAAAAATTCTTCCAGAATATAGCAATATGTACTGGCATTACGGTCAAAAAATACTAGCATGCGCAGATTATATTGCCAATCACCCCCGTCTTTTTGGTGTATATTTTAGTAATTTTATGTGTGGGCCAGATGCTTACTTATTAACTTATTTTAAAAACATTATGGGGCGTGAAGGGAAACCTTATCTTGCCCTACAATTTGATGGTCATGGAGCTGACGCTGGTTATTTAACCCGAGTTGAAGCCGCAATTGAAAGTTTTCATACTTGGGGAAATACCGAGCGTTCAAATGTTTAATTGTTTATTATATTATCTATGGATTCTGATTTAAAATGTATTAATTAAGCTAGGAATAGATATATGACACAACCAAATAATCAAACAAACAAAAATCAATCTTCACAACGACATTTACTGATACCTCCTATGGATAACTATCTTGCCATTCTGGTAGCAGGAGTATTTAAGTCAGTGGGATACAATGCACGACCTATAGCTGAAAATATGGAAACATTGTCTGTTGGGATGAAATACACTGGTGGAGGTGAATGTATCCCCTGCCCCTCGGTATTAGGTGCCTTTATGAAAACTATCCAAGATGAAAGCCTACCTCCTGAAAAAGTAACTCTATTTTTACCAACTTCATGTGGTCCTTGTAGGTTTGGGCAATACAACACTTTAAATTCCTTGGTATTTGAAAAAAAAGGATGGAAAGGTATTTCAATTATTAATCCCTCAGACACTGATGCTTACGGTGGGCTGGAATTAAATGCACGTAAGAAGCTTTGGCATGCTTTTGTTATTGCCGATATTATGCGTAAACTGAATCATAAGATTCATCCTTATGAAAAAAATCCTGGAGAAACAGATTCAATCATAAATGACTATCTCCAAAAAATTCATTCCGAGTTGTATCTAAAAGAAGATCCATCAACTATATCTAATATAATGGCTGATGCCATTGACACTTTAGAACGTGTTCCCATTCGTAAAGAAAAGCGTCCATTAGTAGGGGTAGTAGGTGAAATTTACGTACGTTGTAATTCATTTATCAATGAAAACGTTTGCCGACGTATCGAAGAGTTAGGCGGCGAAGCTATGCTATCTCCTATGGCAGAATGGGTCCTATATTCAGCTTATTATAGCGGATTACGTATTAAAGAAAAGAAACTTTCTTACAAAACTGTTAAAGAACGATTGGGTTGCTGGTTAGAAAAAAATCTATTTTGGGAAAAAGTTGAACATCACTATTACAAAATTGCTGATCCTATACTACATGATCGCAAAGAGTATCCTATTTCGGAAGTATTAAAGGAAGGAAGCAAATACTTACCTTGGCAGTTTGAAGGAGAATCGATTCTTACTCTGGGTAGAGCTGCCCTTTTTGTAAAAAAAGACAAAGCTAGAGCCATTGTAAATACCAGCCCCATGTTTTGTATGCCGGGAACCATTACCACCAGTATATTTCCCAAATTTGAAAAAGAACTTAAAGTCCCTGTGATCAACAACTTTTATGATGGATCAGGAGATCCAAATAAATCGCTTATACCGGTAATGCACTATGTAACATCTTCTTAAAAAAATAATTAAATTTTCATAAATAATCCCCAAGATACAGGGGTTTATAATCCAATTGTAAGTTGTAAATTTTCATGCTATATAAGACCTGTTTCGTGTTATATATGCCCTGTTTATTTAAATAATTAAGGACTTGAGATCTTCATATTTCTTAGTATTATTATAATGTTATCAGCTATACTTTAGTAGGAACAATTATGAATCAAATACCTAAGGAAAAACGTCCCGTTGTAATAAGCTTAGAACAAGCCCTTAGTATGTCCTACGCCACGCTAAGATTCGTTCATATGGGATGGCGCGTTATACGAATAGAACCAACTCCTATACCGGGTCGAAAAACCAAAGGAGATCCCAACCGCTATATTGGGAGACCCATAGCTGGTGAGGATCGACATAGTTATTGTGTGGCTCCTAACGTAGGAAAAGAGGCGCTGGCTCTGGACCTAAAAACCCCTAAAGGAAAAGAGATACTATATAAATTGATCAAAGAGTTGGATGTTGATATCTTCTGTACTAATAATCTACCCCGTCACCACAATACTCTAGGAATAGACTATAATCGTTTAAGAGAAATTAAAGAAGATCTCATCTGGTGCAGTATCTCAGCCCAAGGATTGGATTATCCCGACGTTCCAGGATATGACCCGATGATTCAAGCTATGTGCGGATTTATGGATCTAACCGGTGACTCTGACGGTCCTCCAATGCAATGTGGTCCACCAATCATTGACCTAAAAGCTGGAGATGAAGCATTTACTCAAGTCATAATCGCTATGATGGAAAGAGAGAAAACAAAATCCGGTAAGATGATCGATATTTCTATGGCTCAAATAGCAGCTTCTTGGCTACACACCTTCTTACCAATGTTAGATATGGACAGTCCACCTTCTGAGCTTAAAAGATCGGGAAATGAACATCGCCAGTTTATTCCAGTAAACGCTTATCCAACTCAAGACGGTTTTATATACGTAGCCATAGGAAGTGATGGACAATGGGCCAGAATCGTAAAGCATCCGGCTTTTCTTTCATTAGATATGGAAAAATATACAACCAATGAAAGTCGCCGTCAGAATAAAAAACAACTACATAATGATATTGGAGCAATTACTCAAAAATACAGTACTTCAGATATTGCCAAGATTTTAACTGAAGCCGTTATTCCTCATTCTCCCATAACCCCCATTGAGAAGGTTATGGAGCTACCTTTTATCAAAAAGGAATTATTAAAAACAGAAACGCCGGACGGAAAGACAGTCAGACTGCCTCCACCGGCTGTTAATACCCCCTATTTAGAAAAAGTAAAAGGCAATATACCTTTTACTCCCGCTTATGGGGAACAGTCAATTTCATTGTTAGAGGAAGCTGGTGTACCTTCTAACGAAATTCCCTCGTTACTTGAAAAAGGAGTAATTGCTTAATGGAAATCGATTATCATAAACCAGAAACGCTCAACGAAGCCAGGAACCTTCGTCAATCCTTAACCCACTCCCAATTCATTGCCGGTGGTACTGATTTATTGACAAAAATACAGAGCAATCATAAAAAGAAAAATCTTATTTCATTGCAAAATATAGATAACATCAAAGGTATAGACCTTGGAACAATCACCAAAATTGGTTCAATGACAACCATTAATGCAATACTTGAAGATGAAAACTTACAAAACAATTACCCCATACTTTGTCAGGCGGCTAAAGAATTAGGAAGTCCCCAGATCAGGAATATGGCCACTATAGGGGGAAACATTTGTAATGCTTCACCTTGTGCTGATACTGCCCTTCCACTACTAGTTTTAGACGCTAAGTTAAAAATATGTAAAGAAAACCAAATACAGGAAATCCCTATCGATGAATTTTTTAAAGGTCCAGGCCAATCAACCTTAAGCTCCTCGGATATACTAACTGATATTATTCTTCCCTTACCACATCCAGAAACCAAAATGATATTTTACAAAAAAGGTCGGGTAAAAATGGACATTGCGATAGCTAGTCTTGCAATGTCTTTACAGATAAGTAACAAATATTGCCAAAAGGCTAGAATAGCAGTAGGATCTGTTGCCCCTGTTCCCAAGCGCCTTTTATCGGTTGAAAATCATTTAGAAAATCAACCTATCGAAAAATTGACTCCCAGCATTTTACCAGAACTTTATGAACTAGTATCTAAAGAGATTTCCCCAATATCAGATGTTAGATCCACTGCTGAATATCGAAGGAGTATAATAGAAGTCTTTTTAAAACGAGCTCTAAAAACACTTTTAGATTGGGAGATATAAATGACCTCCAAGGTTTCTTTTTACTTAAATGGAAAAAATGTTTCAGTAAATGTAGAATCAAAATTTCGTTTAATTGATGTAATCAGAGATAATTTGGGATTAACTGGAACTAAAGAAGGCTGTGGGAAAGGTGAATGCGGTGCTTGTACCATTTTGGTTGATGGACAATCCGTTAATTCCTGCTTATATCCAGTATATGAAGTGGAAGGAAAAACCGTGACCACTATTGAAGGCTTAATGAAAAAAGGGAATCAACTTTCTACCATTCAACAAGCTTTTGTTGACCACGGAGCTATTCAATGCGGTTTTTGCTCTCCCGGTATGATTATGTCAGTTAAAGCTCTATTGGATAAAAATAATAAACCCTCAGACACAGAAATATGTGAAGCCTTAGCTGGCAACTTATGTCGTTGTACCGGTTATACCCAAATTATAGAGGCAGTAAAAAGTATTAAAGTATTGAGGTGAAAAATGACTAAATTTCGACATATTGGGAAAAACTCCTCACGCCTAGATGCTCCTGATAAAGCGGCAGGTAAGGCTCTATATATTCACGATTTAAATCGACCAGGCATGCTCTTTGGTAAAATCAAATTCAGTGATCATCCTCATGCTCGAATCAAGAAGATTGACATCTCCAAAGCAGAAAAAGTACCTGGAGTAATGGCCGTAATAACCGCATATAATACACCAGAAATTCGCATCGGATTTTTAAGAGATAATTTTGCTTTAAAAAAGGACAAAGTGCGTCAATATAGAGACGAAATTGCCGCAGTTGCCGCAATTGATGCAGAATCAGCAGCTCTAGCCGTTGATTTAATCGAAGTTGAGTACGAACCTCTTGAAGCGGTTTTTAATTATCAAGACGCTATTAAAGAAGGTGCTCCTTTAGTACATGAAATTGATTCTAGGGGAAAATCAATATCCAGTAATTATCTCTCCTTAAAATTCAGTCATTCATCGGGAGATTTAAAGGAGGGTAGAACATCTTCCAAATTCATTGCTTCAGGTGATTATTCGACACCTCTCATTCAACAAAGTTGCATGGGAACAGCGGGATGTATTGCTGAATTTGATATGAATAATAACTTAACTATTTGGACCAAAACCCAAATACCTTTTTTAGCCCAGCGTGATTTTAATAGTGCCTTAACCGCAATGGGACTCAAAAATAAAAATAGCCGTGTAATCGTTCCCACCTTAGGAGGTGCATTTGGCACTGGTCTAGACACTCATGCATATGAATACATCGCTATACTACTTGCTCATCAGACAGGTAGACCAATTAAAATACTATATAATCGTGATGAAGAATTTGCCAATTTATCTCCCCGACAATCAGCCAATATTAGCATCGAACAAGGTTGTGACGAAAATGGAAAGCTTACTTTCAGACATATAGAAATTATCCAGGATAACGGTGCCTATACATCATGGGGAGCAACCTTCCCAACCGTAATGCTTTTACCGGCAACATCGCTTTATAGGGTTCCTAACGTTTATTTTAATGCTCAACTGGTATATACCAATAATACTTATTGCCAAGCAATGCGAGGATATGGAAACCCTGAAGTTAATTGGGCACTAGAAAGTTGCTTGGATGACTTAGCAATTAAAGCTAATATTGACCCTTT
>CAZJDM010000154.1:0-10088 GCA_964544765.1 uncultured bacterium | reverse complement strand
CTGGACTTTCACCAGTAGTTTGGCGCCACTTCGTGGCGCACAGGGCAAACGCATTATATCCTCAGGATTTTCATCGAAGCCTTTGTACCATCCTTTGATAGAAGTCTCTTCTATGTCCTAACTGTGATTTGTGGTGCAGAGAATGAAGGTGCGGTCTCACTAGTTGACTGGCTTTCCGCTTCAACAGCAATGCTTTTTACTTCGGTTTTTACGTATCTAATAAAAGCTCTACTGTAGGCAACAATATCATTTCTAAGTTGTGGTCCACTGATGTCATCTTCGGGTCGTAAACTTAAAAGGAACAATTTTAAAAAGGTTTGCAATTCTGGTTCAACAGGTTTTAAACTTCTAAATTTTCGAATTACCAAACTGTAATGCTGCTCAACATTGCTGAAATTTACCCCTTTATGATCTTCGTTTCTTAGTACATGTAATCCAAAGGACTCTAATTGGGAAGATAAATCTTCGATTAATATGGGCCTTTCCTCTGTATCAAGATCCCTACGGATAGCATTAATGTTAGCTCTTGTTCTTTGCATATTACGAAAGGCCAGTAATAAATCATCAAATCTATCTCTATCTGTCGATTGTTCCCAATCTCTACTAACATCCTCCAATATTATCTTGTAATTACGGTTCTTTAAAGTCGCTGCCATATTATCAAAAAAACCTTGTCGGGATAACCGCCTATGGTTTTTTAAGAAAAAACGTGCCAAATCCTTAGCATAATCAAAAGCTACGGCTAAGTTGTTTTTTGATCGAACATGCGGATTATCGCTGGCAAAACCAAAAATACTGATTACCGCATTTTCTGAGAGAATAAAACGATCCGCCAGACCATTTTTTGGCGAGTTGTGTCGTTTTCTTGTTTTATTACAGGCAGTTATTTCAGATTGCGATGGAAAACCAAATATTGGATCATAGTGGATTACCAAAAGAATAAAATAATAAACTAAAAAACGTTTTGTTTCCATTACGTACCTAGACACTATCCCAAGCAACTTTCAAACACACCTTTACATACAAAATTTTTAAGTGATAGTAAATTTTTATTTATAAATATTAAGTAATTAGTTTAAATATTATGAATATATTTTTAAATATCAAACAACTATTATCGTGTCATTCTCGAATATTCATATTAAAATTCTTATCAACGGGTTTACTTGGCTTTTTCTTGGGTTTATAGACTCCACCCTTTAAATTTTTGGACTTTTTGGGTTTATATGCAGCTCCTGGACCAGATTTGTATTTCTCAAGATCCTTGATCTTTTTAAATTTCCTTGGTGCAGCTTTACCTTTTGGTCTTCTTTTGGGTGAATCATCTCGTAAGCTCTCGGAATCCATGGTCCGCTTTTTCCTTCTCCTTTGATAACGTTTTACGTCCTTTTTGGGAGTTATATTTTCCTTATGGATATCTCTCAACGTATGTTTGATCTTAGCAACGTTAAATTTCTTGGGTTTAAAAGGTTTTTTCTTATTAAGTCCATGGGTTCTTTTTATCAATTCTTTTATTTTAGTGATTTTGGGTAATTTCTTATCCTTTACCTTTGGCGGCTTATAGACAATATGCCGATTAGGAGTTAATTTGGTCGAATATCTGAAAAGGTCATCATGCCTACCAAGATCCTTTACCGCACGGATATCAGTATTTGCAGGAACCTTTACTAAATTAACCGAACCTTCAAAAGTAAAAACCGTTGTTGTATCGCTTTTATCATTAAACACCACTACAAAATCAGTTCCTCTCACACCCATAACAACATTTTTATTTACGACTCTCACATCTCGTTTCCGGGCGGATTTAGTTACAAAAGTTCTTATTTTTCCACTAACTAACGATACAATCTGTTTTAAATACCCACGATTCACACCATAATAAGATAACTCTACCCGACTTCGCTCTCCAATATAAGTAGTACTGTCATTATTAAATACTATTTGTATTTTACCGCCTCTGCCCGTTTTAATTAAATCAGATTCTAAAACAAAACCGTTAACCACTGGTCTATATTCTTTGGGGCCACCAGCATCTTTTCTAACAATAGTAACGTCTCCTTCAAATGAATTAATAACACCGATCGAAATTTTTTCAATTTCGGGAGTGCTGATTAAAGCACGTTTAGTTCCTTTACCAGAATCCGCAGTTGATGAGGTTATGTCTCCTATTCCAACTCCTTTAAAAAGACTTATTAAATTATCCTTGAAAAGATATAGCAGGCCAATTAAAATAACTATAATGCTAATCTTATTGATTAAACTAGAACTTGCTCGTGCGCTTTGGGACGAACCGCCTTTGATAAATAACATATCCCTTACCTCTCTATTGAGTTAAAATACTAATATGAAATGGATCTTATTTATATTTTATGTCAATTTCATCTTATCCCCAAGCCTTTTCTGCATAATACCCAAACAACCCCGGACATTTGCTAAAAAGACTACCTATTTGAGTTTCCGCACCAAAGAACAAGAGAAAGTAAGCAAAAACATAGATACCTTACTAAAGACAAAATCTTATAGAACCTTAATTACCTATGTAGCAGGCTTAGAACCTTACTTAATAGACCATCCGTACACCTACACCAAAATTGCTGAAGCTTTTTTGCGTGTTGGTAAATTTATTCGCGCCCAAAAATTCCTCTACATGGCTGCCATTTCAAATCCTCGTTATTATAAACAAAGTATGATGAAAATTGCTAAAATATCGGAACAACGCAAAGACTATGAAAACGCCAAAAGGATTTATCATGAACTTCTGACTAACACCCCTCAAAAGGTAGAACAAAAAAAAATAAAGTTCAGCCTTAAAAAAATTGAAACCAAAGAGAACCTATTCAAAATTCTATACCACTTCAAGCCAATGTATTTTAGCGGAGAAACGGATCCTACTACCTATTTCGAAAGTAGTTTTACCGGATCGGGAAAATATCAAGACTTCAAACGTTATCTTTCTCATTATGGATCAATGGCTTTTTCTTTCAAAAAACCTCTAAACGAAGTCTTCTCTTCTCCTGAAAACGATCAAACTCTTAGCAGTTTTAAATTATCTGTAATTGAGAAATATAAACAGCTCTCACTCGGAATATCATCCAAATGGTCATATTACCAGCATGAACCATTACAGCGACAATATAGAGCAATTTTACAATTTTCATCACCTCTTCAACATGACTATGACCAAAATTTCAAAGTAGAATTAGAATTTACTCGCGACCTATACCTAAAAATGGTCGATCTATTACTACAAAAGAATTATAATTCTTTGCCCGTTTTTGGTAGTGCCACAGTAATTAAACTAACTTCTAGTCTTCAGTTTAATACTGGATTAGAGGATTTCAGCAAAATACACCTATCTTTTAGTCGCCGATTTTCGTCTGATAAATTAACATCATTTTACGTTCCCGAGATTGGTTTTTTTATGAGGCAATCCTTATTCGGTCAATATTATTTTACTACTGACTTTGATTTATTTTTTCGATGGAACAATGATGTAGAACATCGTAGCGAGAAGATAATTTTTTTTCAGAAAATCGTTCCTACCCTACTATACAAACTTATGGGTAATGATGAGTGGTACCTAAGCTGCATTGTTCAAAATACTCTACCCTTTCTTTCGGGAAATATTGAAGATGATGACTTCGATGAAAATGAACTACGAAAATATTATTTTAGCCTAGTTTTAGGATTTAAAGGTTACTTTTAAGGTTTTTTAATGCTTTTTTTTCCATTTGTTTTTACATTTTTACTTTCAAGCTTTTTATCCGCTCAAACACCTATCAATAATACTTCACTACCTAATTTCGATCAGTTATTGAAGGAAAAATTTCCTATTGGTAAAAAAGCAGTTCCCTATTATCTCATCGAACCACTAGATGAAGTTGTAGAATATACTTTTAAAGGAAGCGTTAGGAAACAAATCAGCATCAACGGTACCCCAATTGATTTCCCTACCATATCTTTCAGCATCAAGGGATTAAACGAAGCCAGACAGGCCTTTTTTCAAAAGAATAAACTTATTGCTCCCTTGAAATTTGTAATTGCTAATGTATCAAAATACAAAATTAAATCAGCTTATGTGAATATACTCCATAAAGATAAAATTATCGCCCGTCTGAATGTATCAAAAGGTGGATTTATACTGGCTAATCGATCATGGTGGGGAAGAGTTAATAATAAATTGATATTCGAGCATACTGGTTTCTATGAAGTTTTCTTGGAGATAGTATATGAAAAAGGTATTTCACTTACCTCTTCCAAAAAATATTTCCAAACCTACAATTTAAAAAATATCAATATTTCACCCAAGGACCCTTTAGTTGTAAAAAAAGGAAAATTTCTAAACTCTCCTGAAATAAAGGATCAACTACAACAATTGGCTCCTCTAATGGCCAAATCTCCTAACCTTTATGTCTTACTAATCAGCTACTGCGACCAAACCAGTAGTACCGAAAAAAATAAAAAAATAGCCTTAACCAAATTAGCTGAAATCCAACAATATATTATGAAGGTGACCAAAACACCTCAAAATCGTTTTATAACCTTTGGCTTTGATTCTCGTTATTTGATGATTAAAAACACCAAGAAAAATAGCATTGATATGCTGCTTTCAGAAAAAGTGCATCTCAAAATAGATAAGCTGGTTCGCAAGCACCAATGGAAACTTACTATTAACAATAAAGATATACCCATTTTTCCAAATGGATCAATTCTCCACACCATGACCGGATATTACAAATTTATAGATATAGCCCTCGAAGACCAATGGGGAAATCAATATAAATACACTATAAATTTACCGTTCTTTGAAACAAATGAGCCCGCTCATTCTGTCTGCCCGGTTCACCTGAAAGATGGAGAATTTGATCCTGATGAGCCTCAAGTTAAATATACCTTTGGTGTCCAAACAGAACATGCCAGAACCATAAACGTAAATGGAATACCTAAGAGTCCTAACAACAATCAAATAAATATGCTCCTTGATGTTTCTCGCTCCGGTCACCAAGTCTTAGTTAAATCTAATGTCTCTGATCTGAATATGATCGTCAATAAAGGATACAATATTACCAAAATTGAGTTCCTCAAAAACTCTCCCGTTCCTAAACGAAAATTAACGACCACTTTAGGCTTTTCTCCATCCATCCAAAATAATACCAGCAAGATTTTAAACGCGACAATAAATCCTTCTATCCTATTAGGGATAAGTGGTTTAATCTATCAAAGATATGGCTTGAACTTAGGAATCTCTCTGGGAGCTTACACTATCAATGAACCTTATACCGGTAAAAAACAACCTCCTGATGATGCTTCTGTACAACCAGCTATACAATACAATTATGAAATAAACGCAGAAGCCTTCTTCCAATATTCAATCAACAGATATAGTGGTTGGATCACTCCTTCGATCGGTTTCCATTATTATTGGTACACTATAGAAAACACTTACGACACCCCGTTCATATCCACCTATTTAGGACCGACACTAGGACTTAGAACCACAGCGTATTATAATAAATATAGTGGAGTAGATCTTAAACTTATATATTCACCCCTAATATGGGGAACTGATGTATCAGAAGTCAAACCTCATACAAGCGGTACCCTTAGCTTATTTGAAATATCATCTGGATTTTTCTCCAGTTGGTTGGCTTTTAACTCACGAATAGAATATTTTTATAAGATATATTGGGGAGACTACCAGAGTGAGTATCAAAAGGAATATCAGTCAGTATTTGTTGATGGTTCTCATGGTATTCGCATTATATCAGAGCTTGGATTATTATAATATAGTCCACTCAATGCGTCTTAGAGCTACCGGGGAATATCATAAACCATTTGTCAGTGTACGTGCCTTGGGCCTAGGAGGAGGATATACCACCACTCAAGGAGGAACGGAAGCCTTTTTTTACAACCCGGCTGCTTTTGGTCTTATTCAGCACGCTAAATTCAATCCTTTATATTTCCAATTGGAATTTGGAAAAGACGACTATGATCTGTTATGGACCGATTTTGAGGAACTGGACGATAGTACTCGTATTATAAAATTTGTTGAAAAATATTTAGGGAAAAATATCCATTATGGACATCGCTTGCTAATGGATTATTATAGACCCAACTGGGGACTGGCCCTTTTAATCGATTCCTTGCAAATCAATGCATCTATTTCAAGAGTATCCTTACTTCCCAGTGCCCAAGCCGAAGTAAGGCTCTATAATGGCATTTGGTTTGGGAATGGTTTCAAGATTGTGGTTTATAAGGGAGATCTAGCTATTGGTTATAACATAAAATACATTTTCAAAGGCCAAAGTAATATCCGGGTGGATGGTAATGATATTTTCAATATAGAAGAATTTACAGATGATCTTGAGGCCCGAAAAAAAGAAATACTAAAGGTAGGAAGCGGTGCGGGATTTGATCTGGGAATACTTTATAATAAAAAAATGCCTATTGGTTACTCGGCCTCTTTTGGCGCTTTTGGTGAAAACATCGTTCCTCTAAAGTATAAAACATCCTCCTTAATAGAGGATGTTGCCGACTTCTCCGCACCCGACGCTGACTCGTTTAGGCTGGCTGTAGGGATGATGATCGAATCCCCGCAAAAATTCTATACCCGCTTAAGATTTTACATCGATCTTAGAAATGTTTTTGCACCGGGAAATCCCTTTAAAAAATTGCATTTCGGCAGTGAATTTTTATTAGAAGAGCCCTTTTTTCATTACCAGCCCATCATGCTGCGTTTAGGTTGTAATCAGGGAAATCTCACTTATGGCCTGGGATTGGATTTCTGGACCATACAAATAAACTTTGCCCGCTATGGTGAAGAAATAAATCCCAGGGGATCTATCACCGGCTATGAGGGAGATACTGACACTAGATACGTATTTGATATCAGATTTGGATGGTAAATTATGATGAAAAAAATAAAACTATCACTCATAGATATAGAACACCGGCTAAGCGTTTGTCAGATTAAACACCAAACCCTGGAATTATTAAATAAATTGGTTATATCAACTCCTTTTAGTAATCGATTGACATGGATCATATATGATTTGTGTAATCACCAGGACCAAGATATTGCTAGCCAAGCGCTACGGGTTATTCGTAAAAACGGTTTAAAACCTATTGCCATATCTCTAATTAGACTTCTGATTGATCCAACCACTAACCAAAGAGTTCTTTATAACGCATTAAGACTAATTCGCGAATCGCAGTTGGTGCAGACTCTGCCTTTCATTGCGGAACGAGTAAGGCAGGACAAATTGTCTGATGCCCATTTGTCTTTAATTTTTTCCACTTTTATTTCTTTAAAAGTTTTTTCTAAGAGTATTATTGATAAGGCATTGCAAATGGTCATAGAAGCCCAAAATACTGTTAATCTAGAAAGAACTTGTCTTATAACGGCTTTTCAATATCTATGCGAAATATATTTTAAAAAACCAGTATTAAAAACTCCAAAAACTCTAAAATCTTTCTTTGAAAATGATTTTCCGTCTTACCGCATATTTGAATTGCAAACTATATTTAATCTTATTAAAGAACGACCAAGAGAATTGTCTTTTCAAAGTGAAAAAAGCATTATTGATAATTATCCTGATATTACCACCGACCCCTCTAAACTAGCACTGTCCCTTACAAATAACGTAATTAGTGTAAAAAACGCAAATAACAATTTTGATATCGAAAAAATCAGAAGTTTATACGATATTCAACTCCTGCATACTCATACTTTAAATGAATCATGGCTCAAAGAATTATGGAATCATAATACTATTCAATCAAAACGTTTAACCGTTATTCTATCTATCATTTGGCAACAAACTAAATTCTTACCCAAAATCGAACAACACCTACTCGATGCTGATTCAGCAGCCAACGACCTTGATCAAAACTCTATTGAACTGATCCTTTTGGCAAATAGTAAATGGAAACCTCTGACCAAACTAGCGGCAAAATTGATTAGCAAACCTATCTCCAAAGACTTATTAATAGCCTGTTTAAGTTGCCTTGGTCAAAATCAAGTTCCATTATCAAAGAAACAAAAAAGCGCACTAACCTCACAAATGGATTCTTTCTTTAAATCACCTAATGATGAAGAAATACTATTAGCAGTTAAAGCTACATTAAACTTGGATCAAAACAATGATTGGAACTGGCTTTCATCTTTGATTCAATCGTGTCCAAATCAAAAGAACTTTATCTTTCGGAAAGCTCATTTAATTTATTATGTGGGATATTATTGGGATGAAGAAGTCGCTAAGTATTTAGGTTCTTTTTTATCTGATCAGAATCCTTTAATTAAAGAAACCACTATTCAAGCCTTACACCGTAACAATTCCATCATGGCCAATCAGATTTTACTCGATATTTTACCGGACGAATCGCTGGATATTACTCTGCGAACCTATATTGCAGATCACATCGATATTGAAAAAATCCCAACCCAGATCGATGTATATCGAAAAATTGATCTAAAAAAATGTACCCTAGAATTTCAAGAATCATTGTCTGACCTTCACGAACGACTGGACCTCCATAATGCTTATCTTGAATCGCAAAAAGTATTAGATAAGATCTCTTTGAATAATCCGGCTACCGATATAAACGCCATTGATAACGAACTGGCTAAACTTATAGTCAATTTCAGAGTTCTAAAAGAACCTATTAAAAGATCAATTAGAACCGCTGATTTATTTTGCGGCAATTTGGATTGGTGGTTCAAAAACGGCATGGACCTATCTATAATTATCAATATGCAAAGTAAAGCTGTTGAATTACTATTAAAAGAGTTATTTGATGATGAGACAAAGAAGGTGATCAACAATGATAGCGTCCAACTTAAACTTGATAAACTAGGATATGCTAGAGGTATCAAGGCCAAAAATATTGGACAGTTGGAGAATTACTTATCTAACCTTCCTTATATAAGAGACATTGGTCATTTTTCCACTAATAAGTTAAAGAAAATGCTGATCGCTCTAGCTAATTATAATAAAAGAAATCAAAACAAAAAATTTCTACTGGACAGTGCCAAGGCTTACGCTTTGTTTTTTCTAACCTTTGGTAGACAGGAGTGTCACTTCGGACTGAATAACATCATGAATATAGGCACCAGAAACGACATGGAACTGCTTCAATTCTGTCAACAAATTCATTTAATGCAAGATATTAGAAATAATACTACTCACCAGAAGAATTATATGATTTTAGAAGACGAGATAAATAAATTTCGACATGAATCATTCAATGTTATCAACAAAATGTTAGCTATGCATAAAAATATTGCGACTATCTAAAACAAGACCATCAAATCATCAGTTAGATTATCTCAATAATTAAGTTGTAAACAGGGCGAGACACTTCTAGCGGGAAAACTCGCTTAATTATTTTTTTGTTTATTCCGATTATAGTTAATGAAGCAAAGGACACTGAGGAATATGAAAATACCGCAATACTGGTAGATAAAATTAATTCTTTTCTATCCTTAGATATTGACTCCCAAGCTAACAATATCGCATTAGAAGCTCAAAACAGCGCCCAAGAATTTAATGACTTAGCAAAAGAATTTATAAATGAAGATAGCTTAGATGCACTAAAACAAGAAATTCAAAGCAGTAAAGGCGTTTCAAAACAAATTAATACATTGAACGATAATTTAGAACAATTCATTACCATCGATAATATTGAGGATGTTACCGTTGACTGTGCCGATGATGAAGTTATAGTAGCTGGTTCATGCGCTAAAAAAATAATTTGCCAGGTAAATCAATTTGTAAATATTTTTAACAACATATGCGAAGATAGTGATACCAGCATGGAAAGCCCGACGCAACCTACCTCCGATACCACTCAGAATGATACTACTAATACTACTAATACTACTAATAGCACTGACTCCACTGATTCCGCTGATAATACTACTACCGATACAATTCCTTCCGGCAATACAAATATAGCCTATATTAATAGTTGTGGTACAGGCATGAAGATAATTGACATCACAAACCCAGCAAACATGGAACTAAAAGAATCTTATAGTATTAAACTCTAGTTTCTTTCTTTTTTACGACGATTTTAGGAGCACATAG
>CAZJDM010000153.1:0-10132 GCA_964544765.1 uncultured bacterium | reverse complement strand
TCGAAAATGTATGGGATATTTATGAGAAACAAATCCAAAGACAATTGGAGGATCTAGTTAAACTTTCTGATTTACGATATTTAGAGATTCGTTCAAAAGGAAAAGTTGTTGCTTCAGCAGGAAACCCAGTATCTAAAAACATCATAAGTAAAATGATTCCGCTGATATATACACAAAGAGGTGAGCAGATTCTGATAGGAAAATTATTAGTTGTAGCAACCCTGGAGGGAGTTTACCAAGGTTTAATAAATAAACTGTTTACAATTCTTGTTTCTAATGGTGTAAAAACTTCCCTTGTTTCCCTGTTTATGTTCTTTATATTTCATTTTGTTGTAATCAAGCGCCTTTCTAAGATTTCAAATCATCTTAAACAGTTTACCCCTGAAAGGTTTGATACCATATTAAAATCAAAAGGTACGACATATCAAGATGAATTGCATCAAGTCGTAACTATTATCAATGAAATGGGAGCTAATTTATTTAAAACTACAGTATCCAGAAACTATTTCGATAACATCATCAAATCCATGATGGATATGCTAATTGTTCTTAATCCAGATGGAACAATAAAATATATTAATCAAGCCGTAAAAGAAGAACTCAGATATGAGGAAAACGAAATAATCAACCAGCAATTTAGTTATCTTATTGAAGAAAAAGAAAAAAAACCCATTATTGATTTATTAACTGAAAAAGGTTTTGTAGAACAAACTGAGAAAATTTTAATAGCCAAAGACGGAAAAAAAATCCCGGTCCTTGTTTCTGGTTCTGTCATGAGAGGTAACAATAACAATATACAGGGAATAGTATACACTGCTAGAAACATTAGTGAAATAAAACAGTTAATTAAGAAAAAGCAAGAGCTTGCCGCAATGGCAGTAATGGCTGCTGAGAAAGAAAAGAGCAAATCAAAAAAATTAAAAGAAGCCTTTAGTAAGCTCAAAGAAACACAGATACAACTGATTCAAAGTGCAAAATTAGCTTCGTTGGGGGAAATGAGTTCAGGTCTGGCCCATGAAATCAATAATCCTCTATTTTTGATAAAGGGATTTAACAATAGGATAAAAGTCAAACTCAGTAAGGATAACAAAGATGCTTATGAACAAGTACATGATTATGTGCAGGAAGTTAATGAAAATAGTCTACGAATAATGAAAATTGTTAAGCATTTTAGAGAATTTTCGCGGCAAGCAGAACATAATTTTATGCCAATATCAATAAATGATGTAGTCTCTAGGTCCTTTATATTGCTTTATGAAAAATTAAAGCTTTGTTCTATTAGTATCAAACAGAATTTGACAATGGAAGATCCCAAAATCATGGGTGATGGTATTCAATTGGAGCAGGTTTTTATCAATATAATTAATAATGCTAGGGATGCTATTGAAGAAGCTCACGGAACTAAAGGAGGTGATCTCGTTGTTTGTACCAGAAGAGAAGGAAAAAAATCGACTATCGTAGAGTTTTCTGATAATGGAAACGGTGTTAATGAAGAACAATTGGAAAAAATATTTGATCCGTTTTATACCACCAAAGAAGTTGGAAAGGGAACGGGATTAGGTCTTTCTATCTCATATGGAATTATAAAAGAACATAAAGGAGAAATTGATTGCATACCAAATGCAGATAAAGGAACTACATTCCGTATAAAATTACCAGTTCTTTCCTCAGCCTAGTATTGTCGCTAAACAATATCTTAAGTTAAAAAAGATAGAAAAATTCTATACCACCACCAATATAATGCGTTTGCGCTGTTTCTTGTAACATTAAATTTGAATCAACACTTTTTTTTATTTATAATATACATACGCATTTAACTCTTTTTATAGTGAGTATTTTTATGCTTAAAATTTTATTAGTTGACGATGATACTAATGTTTTGGAAATCTATCGAAAAATTTTAGAAAAAGAAAACTTTCAGTGCATAACAGCGAATAATGGGTTAGATGCACAAAAAAAGATTGAAAGTCAACAATTTGACCTAATAATTACCGACTTAAGAATGCCGGAAATTGCCGGACATGAACTCGTCAGAATCCTTAAAAAAGATAAAATTGAATGTCCTATTATAATTGCAAGTTCATTTATCGAAGTACCTATTTTAAAAGAATTTGGTAAGACCAAAACGATAGATTTTTTAGTTAAACCTTTTACAAACGATTTATTACTAAAAAAAGTGAAGTCACTTTTATCTTCATCAAATGTAGAACAAGTTAACAACGAATTTATTAATAGCTTTATTGATATCGCTGTTAAAACTTTATTTAAAAAGGTCGGTAGTTTTGTAGCTCAAGCCCCATATACAAAACAAAATAGTGAGACTGGTGAGGATGTTAGCGCTCTGGTAAACTTTAATAGTGATACTACTCAAGGTAGCCTGTCGCTTTCCTTCAATAAAATTGACTATTTAGAAATATGCGAAAGAGTACAAGGTACAAAGCATACTGAAATCGATACTGAAAACCAAAATATAATAGGAGAAATATTAAATTCAATTATTGTTAATACCCATGAATGTCAGACAATCTCTC
This sequence comes from uncultured bacterium, assembly GCA_964544765.1. GTDB lineage: Bacteria > Bdellovibrionota_B > Oligoflexia > CAYFLR01 > CAYFLR01 > CAZJDM01. The sequence continues at coordinate 7,601 of CAZJDM010000153.1, read as the reverse complement.
ATCACAAGCTGAAGTGGTCCGTTCCTATTATTGTCGTTGGTGCATCACATAGTATACAACATGGGATATGCCGCAACACAACCGTTGTAAAACTAAATAATTCAGAATTTGGCGGGTGTAAATTTGAAATTTGTGTAAAAAATATCCATTAACCTATTTTACACGGTGTGCGAAACCAGCACATCGCGTTATTTTATAATTAACCAGCTTTTTTAAATTCAAATTTGTCACCTTCGGGATATTCAACTACATATGGTTTGTTGCCGTTCCTGTTGTTAATTTCTGGATAACAATAACGTCGAAAGGGTTCTTCAATAGTTTTATATATACCTTTATCTCTTCTTTTTATCTCTTGTTCTGCTTTTCTCAATATTAAATCAGATAGATTAATATATGATAATGTGGGTTTTCCAAAGATATCCTGAAACCTAAGACGTAAAGATTCTATTCTCTTTCTAACCTGGTCAGAAGGAGCAAAGGTTAGGGCCGTTTTTATTAAATGAGAATAGCTTTCACAACGTTGGTGGAAATATTGTGACTTAACTTGTTTTAAAAGAAATTCATTTGATCTATTACAAAACTCATATCCATTTAAATTAACTTCAAGTATCTTCATAATAGCCGGACCATTTTCTAAATAAATTCTATTGTACATATTTTTAATATAGCCTAGCATTTCTTCATAAGTAAAATTGGGATGAATAAAGGTATTGCCATACAAATGGTAGTTACTTGCCTTTACCTCCTCCGGTATCCGGCCTCTTTGTTTTAGTTCATGCCAAATTGGCATAGAAGGCAAAATACTTAATAATGAAATCTGTTGAAAGGTTGGATCGAGATTAATGAAATAGTCAATATCATTTTTGATATTATCTGGAGTCTGACCATCATCTCCCATTATCCAAGAGCCAATCGTTTTTATTCCTATAGAATGGAGCATTTGAAATATTTCTTGCGCACTGCTGTTATTTAATTTTTTCAAACCTGAATATTTTGATTCAACTCCTATCCAAATCATATCAATGCCATTTAGAAGAAGTTGTTCTGGGTTATATTGAGGAATAGTATTTAGAGAACCAAAGGCTGAATAGTTTAATCTAGCCAAACCATAATCTTGATCATTACGCAGATATTCACCTAAAGAATTTACTTTTTCGGTTTGTTTTAAAAAATTTTCATCATAAATACTAACTGAATTGGTAAAAGGATCCTTCCAATAATTACACATAGTTTTATAAATTTGTTCAGCATTCATCACTTCAATGTATTTACCTTTAGTATATTCAGAGGTAGAACAGAATGGACATCTGTATGTACAACCAATACCTGATAAAATAACTCCCTTAGTACCAACGGATCTGGGCGTTATCCAAGGTAGAGTAGAACCTTCTTTTGGTAAACAGCAATGCACACAATCAATCTCACTCTCACCTAATAATTGTCGTAAGAAAGAAATCCCTTCTCCTAGACAAAGATGATCTATCTTGTTTTCCCACTCTGAGCCTTTAAATAATTCTGGGGAACACACTGCTCCATATCCTCCAACTACGATTTGTGATCTGGGAGAATATTTTCTGATCAGCTTACACATTTCAAGTAATTGATCACTGTCAATGGCTTTAAAAGAAATAGCTATATAACCATAATTGTTGTTCAATTCATTGATAAATTGATCAAAAGTCGGATATTCAAGAACAACCGAGCTGGCAGAAATATTTTGCGCTAGTATATGTAAAGGGGATACATGTGAATGTTCATTCAAAACAAACAACCCTTGTCCACGCGTCAATCGGTAGGCCATATGATCAGTTGAAGATACGCCCCGCAACATCTCATTGTGAGGTTTACAAACAGACGTAAAAAGAATATTTGGTTTCATTCATAACCCAGCTTGAGCTTAATGGCTCTTAAATATTGTGGTATAATCATACTTGATGATTACCAAAGTAAAACTTCTCTACTTATACAACTGTAAAATTTTGATCTATTTATACATACGGAGATACATTAATAATACTTTAACGAATACTTAAATATATGTACAATAATACGTTTTAAATTTGTAATATCATATGGTTTTAGACTTAAACAACAAACTACTTAATGATTTCCCTTTTAAAGGAAAATATTCCTCTTTAACAGATGGAAACATGCACTATATTGATGAGGGGGGATCTGGTGACCCTATACTCTTTCTGCACGGTAATCCAACCTGGAGCTTTATGTATAGGCACTATATTTACCCATTATCTCAGAATCATAGGGTTATCGTACCGGATCTTTTAGGGTTTGGACTTTCAGATAAGCCCAAAGAAGTACCCTATACTCCCAAATGGCATATTCAAAACATTACTGAATTTATTCTCAATTTAAATCTTCAAAATATCACTCTTGTTGTTCATGATTGGGGAGGACCCATTGGATTAGGTTTTGCGGTAAAACACATTGGTCGAATAAAAAGTCTTATTATTACCAATAGCTGGGTTTTTTGTATGCCCCAAACAATATCTTTACACCCTTTTCTTAAATCAATTAGAGATGAAAAAAAAGGCCCGGAAATTATTTTAAAAAATAATCTATTAATTGAATACGGTATCCCAGAAGGTATAATTCAAAAAAGCAAAATTACCCCATTATTAATGGAGGCCTATCGTTATCCATTTGTTGATCCTACATCAAGGGTACCCATGCTTAAATTAGTAAGAGAAATTCCTATTGGTTCCTCAAGTTCTACTGCCAAGCTATTTTCACAAATAGAATCAAAACTTCATACACTAAAAGTACCTGTATTAATCATTTGGGGCCAACAAGATCCTATTTTTCCTTATTTTATTATAGATTATTGGAAAAAATATTTTCCCATGGCTAAAATCCACAGATTAACAAAAGCCTCACACTTCCTACATGAAGAAGAGCCTGAGCAAGTGCTTACGCAAATTAAGAATTTTATGTAATCAATGTGCTTAAATAAACTTGTCTAATAGTATAGAATTATTATAAAATATCAATTGGAGCTAACAATGAATAATGAAGAAATCTTAAGAACCATCAAGCCTATACTTAAACAAATCTCACCAAGTCTGGATAGTAATACCATCACAATGCAATCTCTACTGATTAATGATATTAAAATTGATTCAATAAAAATAGCTGAGTTATCTGTTCTATTTGAAGACACCTTTAATAAAACCTTTTTTATTCCTGATTTAATTACTAAAGTTGAAGATCCATATTCTCTTACAATTGGAGATCTAGTCGAATATATACAAAAGTCATTAGGATCATAGGATGACTAATCCTTTAGAATTCATCAAGAAAAATGATATTATTTATATTTATATAAATTCTCCAGATAAATCTGTTAATGTTTTTACTAGGGTGATGGCAAATCAACTTATTGACTTTTTTGAATCTTTAAAACCAGATGATGCCAAACTTATTGTTTTTCAAAGTACAAAACCATTCAGCTTTCTCAATGGCGCGGAATTATTATTAACCGGTTGTATTAAAGATCAAGAGGATCTTTCTTATTTTACCCGGAGAACAAGAACCGCTTATGATAAAGTTTTTAGATCTCCAGTTCCCACTTTAGCTGCTGTACAGGGCAATTGTTTTGGATGCGGTTTTGAGTTTATACTTTGTTGTGATTACCGTGTTGCTTCTGAAACACATGACACATATTTTTATCTGACAGAATTAGAAGACTATTTACTCCTTCCTTTATTTGGTTCTATAGAAAAACTACCAAATATGATCGGGATAAATCGCACCGCCTCGTTATTAATTAATGGAGAGAAATGGCGCGGTGAAAAAGCATATAAAGAAGGGATAATCGATAAAGTCATCCCAATAGAAACCTTTAGTGCTGATCTCAAAACATATATTCATAAGCTAATAGAAGATGGTCCAGTCAAACAATTTTCACCTCTATCAGGCAAATACCAAACAATTAGCCTGGCAGATAAATGTCCTTCTCCCACCATGGAAAATCAAATAACGGAATATATATCCTCTTTACCCCCTTCAATGCACAAATTATATTTCAAATGTTGGGAAAATATAAAAATATCCGCGACCAAGGACCCTCTCTCAGTTTCTATTGAAGAATCAGAGAAAAATACTTTTATCTCAATGACATCACAGGCTGCACGCAACGCAGCGGCATATTTTTTTATTAATTCAATGGCTACAGCTGCTTCGCTAGGAGTCGGCACTCGTATACCAAATAATAAAGTGAATATTTTATTACCAACCAAAATTAATAACCCCTTTTGTGAAATTCTTATCAAACGTAAAATCCAAGGATTATATTTAGATTACGCTGAAAAAGCCAACGCCGAAATTGGCTTTTTTAATGCAATCTATTTAGTTAACCAACAGGATAATAAACCAATACCAATTGAGATTTGTTGGGAATACCAAGAAAATCCTACAACAGAAAACGAAGTATTATTATACTTCCCCGATCCTCTTGATACTGAGATATGTGAAGTATATTCAAATCTTAAAAAAAATGATATTCTTAAACCTTTTCTCATCTCATTAATACATTTAGGATGGCAGCCGGTAATGATATATAAAGGGCGAACCAGTCCCATAAACCTGTTAATCAACAGTTATATGGAGTATATTGATCGTTTTAACTCAACTCAAGAGCAAATGACTAAGTTAAATACCGCTCTTTGGAACTTTGGATGGGAGCGTTTACCGTGCCAGATTGGAGATATAATAGGTACAAAAACAACTGAAAAATTTGATAATTCCATATCAAAAGATAATCAAATGTCATTTGATTTACTCAATCAACTTTATAAGGTTTCCAAATTTATTTTACAGGAGAAAATTCTTAAAAATTCCTCTCAAATTGACCTTCTAATGAGATCTGTATTTGGGTTTCCATTGGATAAGGGCAATTTTACTAAGTATATGCAATCTCAAAACCTAGGAGAAGATAATTAATCAATCAAATCAAAAACAAGTGGTTATAATTACAGGAGCGGCCAGCGGTATAGGAGCCGCGTGCGCTACCAGGTTTTTGCATGAGGGTTTTAGAGTTTGCACTACCGATAATGATAAAACTCCTCTTGATTTGATTACAGACAGACTGAATAAAGAAGGATACCAAAGTAACTTATTACCAATTAATATGGATGTCTGTAGTAGAGAAGAAATCGAACAAACCAGTCAAACTATATTAAACAAATGGAAAAGTATTGATATTTTAATTAATTGTGCCGGGATCTTTGCATCCAAACCCTTTAATGAAACAGAAGCAGACTTATTTAAAAAAATTATGGATGTAAATTTATTTGGAACCTTTAATGTTTGTCAAATTATTTCCCAAATAATGAAAGATAATGGAGGAGGAAAAATTATTAACCTTTCCTCTATTTCAGCCCTTCAAGGGGCATTAAATGCCAGTGCCTATGCTGCCAGCAAAGCTGGTGTAATCGCGCTTTCCAAAACGATGGCACGTGAGTTGGCACAAAACAATATTCAAGTAAATATTGTGACACCAGGATTTATAGATACCCCCATGGCTGAACCATATATCAAAACTCTCAAAGTTATTACCTCTATGCGAGTACCTTCTAAAAGAATGGGAGATTCATGGGAAGTAGCAGATGTAATATATGGTCTGGCAACCTGCAAAGCTAAATATTTAATAGGTTCTCAGATTGTTATTGATGGAGGATTAACACTTGGCTAAAACTTCTTTTAACCTTGACAACTTACCTGCTAATCACTTTATCACAGAACGTATTCAAGCCTATCAAAAACTCAACCCTGAAGAAACTTGCCTAACTTTATTAGACCGGCACTGTGAATCTGTAGAACATTTAACATGGACAGACTGGATCGCAAACGCACGTCAAGTAGCGGCCTTTTTATCCAGCCATAATATTAAGCCTAAAGACAGGGTAATTATTTCTCTTCCCAATTCTTTATCAATGTTAAGTACTTTTCTCGGAGTCTTATGGTTGGGCGCCATACCGGTACCGGTACCTGAGCCGGCCCCCATAAAAATGCAAAGGGCCGCTGGTGAACGTTTTTTGCAAATTATAAAGGACTGTGAACCCAAGGGTATAATAGTCATAGATGAAACAAAACAACAAATTTTATCAGACAATATTATGACTGTTGTTCCAACTCCTGTTCCCATTTGGACCTGGGAAACCATAGAATCTACCTCAGTAAATATGGACCTTGCGAAATTTAAAAATCCTTACCAAGTAAAAAATACAGATATTGCCTTACTACAATACACATCTGGAAGCACAGGAAATCCGAAAGGAGTTATTGTTACTTATGATATGTTGAGGGCCAACTCCTGGGCTATGGGTGAAGCATGTAGAATGAATTATAATGATAGAGTTTTAAATTGGATGCCTATGTATCATGATATGGGTTTAATTGGTGGTGTTCTATTTCCTATCTATTTCAAGGCTAAAATATTTCTGCTCGAACCTATTTCTTTTCTGGCTAAACCAATATCTTGGTTCAAATCAATTGATAAATATAAAATAACACTGTCGACAGGACCTAATTTCGCTTATGGTCTTTACGCAATGCGCATAGATCCAAATACACCGGATCTCGACATTTCCTCCTGGCGTCTAGCTTTTAATGGTTCCGAACCTGTCTGGCCCGATACAATAGAAAGATTTAATAAAAAATTTTCGAGTATAGGTTTTAGACAAAACACTTTTTATCCTGTTTATGGTATGGCCGAGGCTACATTAGGAATTACCTTTCCTAAAGCTGGAACACCTATAATTTTAGATAGTGTGAAAAGAAGTGATATTATCAAAAAGAAATTTGCAAAACCTTTATCTCCGAAAAACAAAGACGCGGTGACCTTTGTGTCCGTAGGGAAATGTTTACATGAACACAATTTATATATAATTGATCCAGAAACCAGAGAATCCTTAGGAGAAAGACAAATAGGAGAGATTTGTTTCCAAGGTAAATCTGTTTCCCCAGGGTATTATAATAAAAAAAATAAAAATAACAAAAAACGAAAAATGGACCTGTCTAAATCCTCAGATAATCTTTTACATACTGGAGATCTCGGATATTTAGTAAAAGGAAATTTATATGTAGTTGATCGTATTAAAGATCTTATCCAAATAGCTGGTGTAAATTACTACCCTACAGATATTGAAAAACAACTCGAATCGATAGAAGGTCTTAGAAGTGGACGCATTGTGGCTTTCGAAGTGCCCGACAGTAAAAGTCACACCGGTTCATTTGTTATTGCGGCAGAAAAATTACCTAATTATATGGAAGACGATTTGAAAAATAAAATTAAATCAGTGATATATAAATCACATCAGCTAATACCAAAAGATATAATCTTAAATAAAACTAGATTTATACCAATAACTTCCAGTGGTAAAATTATGCGTCGTAAATGCCGCGATCTTTTTATGCAAAATGAGTTGGGCTAAGGATTATTTAATATCAGGAAAAAGAACCAATAAGAATTGAGCACCTTATCTATTTACAGACCCTAAGTATGATCTTTAGGTAATGTTACAATAAACTTAGGCTGATCAAATCTCCACATTTAAGCAGCACGACATCTTTCGTAAGGCCTG
>CAZJDM010000152.1:0-10229 GCA_964544765.1 uncultured bacterium | reverse complement strand
TTGTCAACTATATGAAATTATAATATTTTTTGTCTTCTACTGCTGAAGTCAGGATAAAATGCGGTTGGGGTAAAAGTTGTTCGAAAAATTTCAATCCCATCTACTGAAGCAATGACCTTGCCCATGACATTATCAAGATTTATCATTTTTCCTTTTTTCATTTTCTTAATCATTGCTTTGATGTATTTGCGCAATAGATAAGGTAGAAGGATTACGGAAAAGTTTCAGCAAGGGCTATGTTGAGGTTTAGCAAACTTGACAAAACAGGTCAATAACTAAGACACCATACTGTTGCCTAAGTTGGGCGACAGAGTATCATCAATTCCTTCAAAAGGAAGAATTAACAATAATAGCGTGTTCTTAAATTTAATTATTTTTTGATGAGCTGGCGATATCAAAATTATTAGCGTGCAACAGAACCAATCTAACTACATCCCATCGAGTTGCCGCAATTAAGACATTTATAGCAAGAACCGTTTCTTATGGTAGTGTGACCACAATCAGAGCATGGAGGCGCGTCTCCCATAAATGATTCATACATATTAGTCGTATTATTGGGGCTATTAGCATTAATACTATTAATACTATTAATACTGTTATTACTAGTATTATTATCGCTTGGTTCAGGTTTTTTGTCTCTATTAATTGATTCGTTTGATTCTTCTTCTGGCTGCCGTTTTTGTGGTTTTATATGGACAAAATCAGTTCTTTCTAAATATTCCATCCCTAGTACTCGGAAGATAAAATCTACTACACTGGTAGCTGATTTAATATTTTCGTGCTCAACAATACCATAGGGTTCAAAACGGGTGAAAGTGAAGATATTAACAAATTCTTCTAATGGAACACCATATTGTAGCCCTTTAGATACCGCAATCGCAAAACAGTTTAAGAGACTTCTAAAAGAAGCTCCTTCTTTATGCATATCGATAAAAATTTCTCCGAGTTTATTGTTATCATATTCACCAGTTCGCAAGTAAACTTTGTTGTTACCCACCTTGGCTTCTACGGTGAATCCTTGGCGCTTTTTAGGTAATCGATGTCTCATAAGGTTAGGTTTGATGTTTAATTCTTCCATTCTGTCCAAGACTTTGGTTATTAAGCTCTCTAATTCTATCTTACCTAATCCAGAAAGATCCAATTTTTTAAGGTCATCGGAACTTAAAACACTGTTTTCTTTTTTATTATTAGAAGATAAAGGTTGACTCATTTTACAACCATCACGATAGAGAGCAACGGCCTTTAATCCTAATTTCCAGGATTGCATGTATAAATCTTTGACTTGCTGAACAGTTGCGTGATTAGGTAAATTAACTGTTTTAGAAATGGCTCCACTAATAAAGGGTTGGACTGCTGCCATCATTTTTAAATGACTTTCTGGAGATAAATACCTTTTTCCATTTTTCCCACAGGGATTTGCACAGTCAAAGATGGGTAGATGTTCTTCTTTTACGTGTGGTGCTCCTTCTAAGGTCATTTGACCACAAATTATCTCTTCGGCTTTTTCAATTTCATTTTCCTGAAAACCGAGATAGTTTAAAAGTTTAAATGATGAATCTTGCCCGGTTTCTTTGTTAATACTCCAATTTGTTAAGGTTTCTTTAGAAATGTTTGATAAATTAAATGCCTGATCTAAAGAAAAGGCAGAAGGTAGCGCTTTTTCAATATTATCAATATCATCAGGGGCTAATCCTTTTTCAAGTAAAGAGTTTCGGTTGATAATAGGTGTATTATCTAAATTTAATTTTCCTAAAATATAAGTTATCATTTCTTGACGTTGTTCCTCAGAATAACCAAGACGTTCCAGTGCAAGAGGCACTGAGCTGTTCACTATTTTGAAATAACCACCACCAGCTAGTTTTTTGTATTTAACTAATGCAAAATCAGGTTCAATTCCAGTAGTATCACAGTCCATTAGAAGCCCGATGGTACCAGTAGGAGCTAGAACCGTGACCTGAGCATTACGAAAGCCATATAACCTTCCCAAGCTTACAGCTCCTTTTAGACTTTTTTTAGCAGCATTAATTAAGTAGTCAGGTATATTTCGTGGAATGTCTTCTACGCATGATAGGTGTCTGGCAACAACCTTTTCCATAGAAGTTTTATTTGTTTTATAATCATAGAAAGGTTCTTTAAAAGCGGCAATCATAGAGCTGGTCTTATATGCCTCTCCTTGCATTATGGCAGTGATTACCCCGGCCCAAGCTCGTCCTTCGTCGCTATCATAGGGTATACCTTTAACCATTAATAAGGTTCCCAGATTGGCGTATCCTAATCCTAGGGTTCTATATCTATGGCTATTTTCGGCGATCTTAGAAGTTGGATAGCTGGCCAGATCGACCAGAATTTCCTGAGCCAGGATAAATATACTACACGCATGTCTAAAACCGTCTACGTCAAAGGTCCCATCTTCATTTAGATATTTAATTAGATTTATCGAGGCGAGGTTGCAAGCGGAGTCATCCAGAAACATATATTCTGAGCAAGGGTTGGAAGCGTTGATCCTGCCTGATTGAGGACATGTGTGCCAGCTATTAATGGTCGTGTCAAATTGAAGCCCCGGATCGGCACACTCCCAAGCCGAGTTAGCTATTTCATTAAATATTTCACGAGCCTTAAATGTCTCATTAATTTCTTTGTTAGTACGTAAAGTAGTTGACCAGTCTTGATCTTCTTCGACCGCGTGCATGAATTCATCCGATACTCTTACTGAATTGTTGGAATTTTGTCCACCAACAGTTCTGTAGGCCTCACCATTGAAATCAGAAGAATAGCCTGCTGCTACCATGGCTGCTACTTTCTTCTCTTCTTTGGATTTCCATTGGATAAAGTTCATGATTTCAGGATGATCCACATCCATGCAGACCATTTTGGCAGCTCTTCTGGTGGTGCCTCCTGATTTGGTAGCTCCAGCTCCTCGATCTAAGACTGAGAGGAAGCTCATCAATCCCGATGAATACCCACCTCCAGAAAGTTTCTCAGTTTCTCCTCTAATTTTAGAAAAATTTGTACCGGTCCCAGAACCATATTTGAAAATCTTAGCCTCATTTTTTCCTAGTTCAAAAATGGACATCAAATCATCATCGACATTTTGGATAAAGCAGGCTGAGCACTGAGGATTTGCATAATTATCATTAGTTTGTTCAATAGAGTCGGTTTTTGCGTTCCAGTAATAGTTGCCCCCACTTCCCTTTATTCCGTATACTTCATTTAATCCGCAGTTAAACCATACAGGAGAATTGAAGGCTCCCCTTTGAGACAGCAATAAATAGGATAACTCAGCTTCAAAACTGTCAGCGTCATGTATTCTAGTGAAATAAGAATTTCTTTCGCCATAGTTTCTAATTGTGTGTGCAACTCTATAGATTAATTGCCTGATGCTGTTTTCATGTCCAGTCTTGGGAACTCCAGCTTTTCGGAAATATTTGGAAACAGCGATATCCGTAGATAATTGACTCCAACTGTCTGGGACCTGAGCATTATCCATTTCAAAAAGTATTGATCCATCTGGATTGCTGATTTTAGCACTTTTATTTACATAATTTACATAATCCAAGGGATTTTGATCTTCGCTGGTGTGTAGACGGTTGACTACTATCCCAGCTGATTTATCGGTCGTTTTATTAGTGATTTTACTTTTAGCAGTAGTATTTTGATTTGTTTTTAGTGTTGTTACAATTTTTTGATTTTTTGAAGTAGGTTGAGTTCCTTTTTCCATTCAATTCCTCCGAAATAGCGAAAAGCGAAATGTTAAGTGTGTATACCATATATAGCCCTATGGATTAATTCCTAGACCTATATATAGCAAGATTTGCTCATTTTGTCTATATTGATTTGAGAGCAGTAATAAAAAAGAGTAGTAGACATCTATTTAGATGTCAAAGAAAAATTTTAAGCGGTTTAAATCATTAGTTAGTATAATGCGACAATAGAATTAATATAATACGCCGACTGATAATCCAATGTTATACCAGTGTTCAGAGGTTTCATAGGTTCCTTTATCTTCACTAGTTGCATCAGTTATTCCATCGTCGTTTTCGGCGTATATTCGGCCTTGCTTGAAAAAGACACTAAAACGAAAAGTTTTATATCCCACCATACCGGATATACCATAGCGCCAGAAGAATGAATCGACATAGTTAATTTCTCGATAAAAGGTAGTAGGATCGTCTTCATTATGAACAGCTTCTTTATCCCATTCTGCCGAAATAGAGTTTAAAAAGGGTAGAGCCAAATCAACGAAACCGCGTAGTCCAAAAGTGTTTTTAGCTAACACCTCACCTTCTATTCCAACTCCTATAAAGCGAAAGGACAAACTTTTTAATAAAGCTTTCTTGTTGAGGATGGTAGAGGCTTCTAAGTTAATTCGATGCGTATCATAGGGAATTATTTTCAATATTCCAGAACTATATACATTCTTAAAAATAGTTCCACCCATTCGCATCCGTAAATCAACCCCAAGATTCATGGTTGATCCAGTTGCCGAGACTATTTGCCCTTCTTCCACATCATCCCCAAATAGGTGATTAGCCGCCCATATATCAAATGATGATAAACTACCGTATGAAAAGTTGGTTCCTATACCAAATAAATTAGTATAGAAAGTTTGCTTTTTTTGAAAAGAAAAGGGCCAAACAGTTAGATCTACTCCATAAACCATCGATGAAACATTAGGTATGTCTAAAGTAGAAACATTTGTTATTCCATCATCAGAAGAACTTTGTCCTGGGGACCATCTGTCCCTCTTGAATTCAAAACCATCTGTCGAACCGTATCCAAAGCCCACGTTTAAGGCGATCCTGGGAGCTTGTTGAGCCGTTCTCTTTCTACCGCCGATCCTTACCATTCCCTTAAAAACAACTAGATAACCTCTGAGATTATATACATCCCTATTCATTTGACGAATTAACGCGACGCAGTTGGTCCTTTTAACTGTGATAACTTTGGCGATAGCAACTTTTATTCTATTTCCGCGGCTACTTCTTTTTAAGGCTCTCGATTTCTGAACAATTTTGGATATTATTTTATAAACTGTTAAGTATGATCCCACTGTCAAGCCATCAGATTTACCGATGTTAACCGTTATGGTATTTTTTTTGGTGTCATGGAAAATTACCTTACCTTCGGTAGCTGTTCCAATTCGTGAAAAGATAAAAATAGTAAAAAAAGAACAAATCGTTAAGAGCAACCTAATATTGTAGGACATATGATCAATCCTAATTTATTCGGTTAAAAAAGCAGATTTCTTATAAAATCCTCCATGTTTTATTTTATCATTGAGAGAGATAATTGAAAAGATATAAAATAAATTTGTATTACAATTGATTAATTTCAGATCCATTTTTTTAATTCTATTTTGACATTATATAAAAATAAGAAATGGTTTGCAAAATTGTATATTTTTGTGTTAGTAGGTTATCAAATTTAAAAGTGCAGAAAAAAATGAGATGTAACAAATAGGAGATTATCATGAGAATTTTAAATTGGATGTTTAATCCATTAAGAGCAAGATTTTTGATCGTTTCAATTTCAGGTCTATTGTTAGTTGGTGGTTTTAGTTCCAAGGTCTTATTGAGTTATGGACTAGAAACCCATTTTTATATGACCTATTATCTAGCTCGAATGGCTGGATTCAATCATAAAATGTCTTCTTTAATAGCTTCTTCTAATGAACAGGTAGATGAAGCTACAAGTACTTCTCCATTTTGGACTAGAGGTGGTAGGATTAGATTTCACTTTCCTTCGGCAACATTAACAGGTTCTATAGATAAGAAAGATTTAATGGGCACTTTAGTAAAAGGTGTAAACCTGGCTCCCAAAACTGAACCTAATTCTAATTTTGCCAGTTGGTTAATTTTTGAAGGGTTAAAAAGAGGGGATATTATCATGGTATCCGCTGGGATACATGTTTTGCAAGATTCTTTTGGACATGCTGGTTATGAAGCTAATCTGGGCCATGCGGATGGAGCCCATGTGCCTGATCGTCCATCTGAGAAAATAGACTTCTTTAACCGAATGACTAGGAGAGTTTTACAAGCATTGGTAGCTTTAAGAGATTTAATGCCTGAGGAGGCCTTGGTAGAAGGCGCTTCTAGAGTTGATGCTGAGACCTTACATGAAAGATTTCTTGCTGATCAAGGTATGCAAGATTGGGTAAAAACAAGTTTTGTTACCGACTCAAGATACACCAAATTAGCTATTATGAATTTATTTCGGGAAGCCGAAGCTAATGGCTTTATTAAGAAGGGAAGTATAGAACAACTTTTTCCAGCGGATGAACGGTTTCATCAAGGAAAAGATGTTCGAACTATCCTAGTAGAGCATTTTATGTCTATACCGCGAGATCAGTTAGTACAAGGTGGTCTTGATTTAGAAAAAGTCTTAGCCGAACATGCTCGTGGAGTTCCAATGGATGCGATATTACAAGATGAAGACAGAAGATTTTTAATTGAACAGATAGTTAATGGGATGACTAGATCTAAGATTCCTACACGTATTAGTATTCTTAACCCAAGGTCATTTGAAGCGGAAAGCCCTATCAGAGATTATGAAAAAGCTCTGGCCATTAGTACAATACAAAAACTTATTCAAGAGAGAGTTGGGACTTTAGTTGCCTATGTCCATAAACCGGGTAGGGTAAAACGAATTTGGAATACTATCAAAGGATGGTGGGCTCAGGGCAGTGCTGTTGCTGAACTAGCTCTTAATGATACTAATGTACCGACCCAACAAGGTGTTAGATTGAGCAGTGCGGGAAAGAGAGGTTTTTGGTCAGTAGTTGGTCAAAGATGGAAACCTATGTTAAGAGCGGATGAGAGGGCCAAATGGTATCAATTTCCAGGAATGTGGCAACAATTGAAAGCTTTTAAAAATGTATTTAATCCAATTTCAGTTGCTAAGGTGGAGAAAGCGTTGGGTTGCGTAGAATGCACCGAAGGTCCACAAGAAACTGCTCTTGCTTGTGTACGATTAGAAAAGGCGCATAATATATAATTGAAGTGATGTAACGCGATGTGAGGGTTTCGCAAGTACGCACGTCGCGCGTTAAATTGAGAAAGATAATTTGGAGGAGGTAATTATGAGGCAAATAACAAAAGGACTATTTTTATTTATAATATTAACTTCTTTTTCAACTTGGGGATTTGCTTTTGATACTAAATCATCTGGTAGGACCAGTGGAGACGGTTATGTAACCGGGCAAGGTATTCAATCTAGTCTAGGAAAAAAGAAACCAGCTGGAAATAATGGATCGACTCCAGGGTCATCATTTCATAGAACTGTCCATAGATTCCTTCCAGGTCTTAATGCTCCTCCAGGAGATTTTCTAGATGCACCATTAAATCCGACTATTAAAGATAATACTCAAGGTGCTCATAGAGGGGTTGTACAAGGCGGACGAGGACCACGAATAGTACCTTAATAATATTTTTAGATCTTGTATATTTTATTTCTTTTGTTAATTTTCTTTAGATCTTTCATGTCATATTTACTATTTCTTCGTGGATGAATCCTTTTTAGTTTTGGTAGTAGTGCTTCTGGGTTTTTTAGCAGCAGCCTTTGGTTTAGTTGTTCCTTTACTGGTACTTGTTTTGCTGAGAGAATCTTTGATAAGACCACGTACATAATCGGATGTTGAAATTCCTAATTTTTGAGTATGATCGTTTAATTTCTTAGCTAATTTAGGATCAATCCGCGTGTGGATAAAAGAACTTTTTACAATGGTAAGTTCGCTTTTAGCCAGATCTTTTAAACGAGTGATTTCTTTTTTTCCCTCTTCTCTTAATTCTTCAACTTTATCTTTGGCATCTTTGATAATTTTTTGAGCCTCTTTTTGGGTCTTTTTTCGAATTTGTTCAATAGTCTTTTTTAAATTCTTATTCATAATAAAACCTCTTTTAAAAATGTGATACATATAAACTCATTATTAATTATGTATCACGTTCTGTTTTTGACTGCAAATACTTTTTATGTAATAATTGCGATCATTATTAGAAATAGAAATAGGGATATGAGAAGTAATAAGAATAAAAATAGGAAAATGGAACCATGTTGAAACTGATTAGAGCAAAATTCCTGGTGCCTTTAGGAGGTAAAAGCGATTTACAAAACCCAATCGAAGATGGATATGTTCTATTTGAAGAAAGTAAAATTCTTGAAGTTGGAGCTTTTGATCATAATGTGCAAAAGAGAATTGTAAGTCGATATGCCGGGCAAGTTAATGTTATAGGCTATGATCCTGACGATGATAAAATAGAAGAGCTTAATAAAGAAAAAGAAAAAAAACTTGGTTGTGTAAAATTAAACTCAAAAGAATGTTATTGTCATCAAGGAATATTACTACCCGGTTTTATCAAGGCACATGGTCATGATCACGAATCCCCCATTATAGGTATTGAAAGGGATGTCCCTTTAACTACTTGGCTGGATAATGCGGTTAATCTTTTTACTCAATATATAAATAACAATTATGAAAGACTGGCAAACGATCTGGGCGAATCTCCCAATTATTATTGTTATCTAAAATCTAGATTAGACGATGTTTATTATGGAATTACTTCTAGTATGGTACATCAATGTAATTATGCCAAGAATCATACAGATGATTTAGTACGTGCCAATAAAGAAGTTGGCACTAGAATAACTGTTGCAGTGGGTGCTCAGGATCGTAATTTCTATAAAGAGATGTTAGATACCCCTTCTAAGGCTATAAGTCGACTCGACGATTATTTAAAGAAATATAATAATAAATCCAGAATACAAATCATTCCAGGACCCGATCAAGGTTTTTCTAATGGTCCCGAGATGCTCAAATCTTTAAAAAAGTGGTCCCTTGATCATAATACTTTATTTCACATACATAGTTCAGAGGAATTAAATACTACCAATTGGTTTAAATCACAATACAAGTTGTCACCGGTTGAATATTTATATGATCTGGGTGTTTTGGATGAAAAAACTATATTGGCACATCAGGTGCATTGTACCCAACGAGATTTAGAAATTATATCGAAGACAGGAGCCAATGTAGTACATAATCCAACGGCTAATACGATTTTAGGTTCGGGTATGCCTCCAATATTGGAAATGATGAAGCAAAATATTAATGTGGCTATTGCTACTGATGGAAGTGGTTCTTCAGATAATCAAAATATTATTGCCGCGGCTAAGTTAGCATCTCAATATCAGAAAGCATTAAACCGAGATGCAACTGTGTTGCCGGCTAGACAAGTATTGGAAATGATTACCACGATACCGGCTGGAATGTTGGGCTTAAATGCCGGCAGTCTTGAACCAGAAAAAGATGCCGATATGATTTTAATCGATTTAACTCGACCCAACCTGATTCCAACTACTATTGATAATGTAATTGAAAATTTAATATGGGCCGCTGATGGTAGTGAAGTTAATTTAGTTATTGCGGGTGGTCGTTTGATCATGCGAAATAAGAAAGTAGTTGATAAAGATACTAACAATCTTATGAATAATATTGATAAAATTGCAGTGGGATTTAACCAATATAGAAAAACAGCACCTAAAATCACTGGCACGGGCATTCATCAAAATAAACCATGAAAACATGTGGTTATAGGCTAAAGATCAATTGGATCTAGACATCAAGGAAATATTTATTTAAAGTCCTTGTTGCTTGTTATCATAAATTGCAATCAATAACGAGTCTCTTTATATACGATGGTTGAGTGGTAACAAGTGTAGGGTAAGAAAAAAGTTAGAGATAAAAAGTGGAAAGAGTGAATTGTAACAGCATAGTAACAAAGCCTTGGTGGCGGAATTGGTAGACGCACTGGATTCAAAATCCAGCGATGGCAACATCATGAGGGTTCGATTCCCTCCCAAGGTATTATCTTCCAAGTATTACACGGCATCATCAGCCTTCAAAGCGTCTAAAATTCGGGAAATTTGTTCAACATTAATTTGAGGAACCCCGTAGTAGTGAAGTTCATTGACTTGCGGTGCATGGCCAAGGATCGCTGAGCGATCATTTAAACTCATCCCGGCTTCTTTAGCGATAAGATTAAATCCTCTTCTCATGTCGTGTCGCGTAAAAGGAGCCTTTAAATCAGTTCTTAATTTGATACCATTTTTGTATTCTTTAGTGGAACTTCCTTTATAGGCTACTGCTTCACAAAGTCCTGCTTTAGCAAATAATCCTCCCTGTAGTGTCAACATACTTATTGCCTTTTTAACGTATAATCTGGTTGACGGTTGTT
>CAZJDM010000151.1:0-10295 GCA_964544765.1 uncultured bacterium | reverse complement strand
GAATAGTCATATCATCAAGTTCAGCTGTTTCTCCCGCTATCCCCAAAGGAGAGGTTACCTCATTGGCCGGAGCAACAAGCGTTGTCTTGGCGCTGCCATATAAGACTCCTCCACCAACACGAACATAAGGATCAATAAAAAAGGCTAAAGGAGCATTAATAGCTATCTCTCCTCCAAAAGTCATAACCGTGGGTTCAGTGCTAAAAGAGAAAAACTCTACACCATCCTTAAATACATCACCTTCGATCTTCTCAAAATTAGTGTATGAAAAGAAAACACCAATTCCAATCGGAATAAGAGGAATAGGATAAATATGAGCGTTAAGACCATACTCCAATACATTTCCTGAAATAGTATCTTCAGTGGAAGGAATATCTTCTATCATTGTTCCTTCGTAATTAACCATACCTAAAAAACCACCAATATCTAAAAAGGTTGCGTAGGCCGTAGCGCTGCAAAATGCCATCATCATTATCAAACTGATTAATACATACTTAAATTGGCCCAATCTCTTCATAAAACCCCCTTTTGATCTAATATGAAAGATAACTGTTTAAATCAACTCAACTAACCTAAGAACTTATCCTGATGACAATAGCTGAATTATCATTATTATAGAGATAAAAATTTTAGTTTTCAAGAATTTAAATTTTTGATAAGAATCACGTCAACTGCTCTCCACTTATGGATGGGAGTCAACGAAAGATTTAAATGAATCCCATTACCAAGCATTCTCATAATTTTAATTTACTAGTTTGGTATGGTGTAAAAATTTGGTTTGGCCTTGTTCTCCTATTTTCCTTAGGTCGCTTCTTCTATCTCATTGATTATTTTAATGTTCTTGAACAGCACCGTTATACCATAGGAGAGCTTATTTATGTTTTATTATCCTCAATGCGTTTTGATTTTTCCATCAGTACTTTCCTTATCCTTCCCCTAGTAATTTTTTCATTTTTGGGGGTGTTCATAAAAAATTCACGCCTACTGGAAAGGGTGGTTCTTTTTTACAAACTCTATGGTTGGGTTGCCTTAAGTATTGCTTTATTGGGCATTGTGGCTGATCATTTTTATTATATTTATTTCAAGGATCACTTTAATGTCTTTTTTTGGGAAATGTGGGAAAATTTTAACAATTCTAGGCTTGTTATAGATAGTATTAAAGATGTGATCACTATAGAAAAATTGGTCCTTACATTTGCAGGTGGATATGCAATCATCTTTCTATTAAACAAAAGCTTATTAATCAGACATTCTTTACCTTTATTTTTAACCAAGATGTTAAAAAATAAATATATAGTAAAATCGTCAGGGCTTATCTGGTTGATATTAATTTTTCTCTTCGCCCGCTCAACTTTTGATCCGCGACCACTACCGCTTCAGGATAGGCGTCTATCAATATCAGCAAATAGTTTTATCAATTTATTGCATACTAATCCACTTTTACCTCTTTTCCGCGGATACAAAGACTGGCAAGAATTTTCCAGCAGTAAAAAATTTAATGTCAATACAAAGAATTTAAATAATGATTTTGCAATCGCTAAAACTTGGATACCAAACGCAAATCATAAAAACGCCTCACAGGGTTATCATTATTTTTCTCAGGACCTGAAACCATCTTTACATCACCTTCTTATAAAACGTCCTAAACATGTCATTTTACTTTTTTTAGAAAGCTTCTCTACTTGGGTCACTGAATACGAGGAAGAGGGTTTTGCTCAAGCTATGACACCTAATTTTTTACAATTAAAAAAAGAAGGACTCTACTTTGCTCATCATTTTCCTCCCGGAGGAGGAACGATAAAAAATCTAGCTCAAATCAATATGTCTTTTCTACAACCTAGAAATTTCCATCCATCAGTTAACTACCATAAAGAAGGACTTAAACCATTTCCCAATTACCTAGCCAAAATGATGGAAAAATTGGGATATCATCCCCGCTTTTTTTATGCCGGACAAATTCCCTGGCATCGTCTTTACCATTTTTTACCTATCTTAGGATATAAGGAACATTATGCCGACCATAGTTTTCCCGGAATTAGAAAACATTACTGGGGTCTTTATGATGAAGATTTTTTTAATCAATTACATAAAACCATGCTCAAAACTTCGAAAAAGACTTTTAACTTCATTTTGACCCAGAGCAATCATCCTCCATTTTATGTTCCACCAGAATTTAAATTTACTATTAAACTTCCTAAATCAATATCAAAACGCATCCTAGTAGGACCCAAACAATTTGCTAAACGAATTAACGCTTTTCGATATAGTGACTATTCTCTGGGCAAGTTTTTTGAGCAAGCATCTAAATCGCCCTACTTCAAAGATACTCTCTTTGTCATTACAGCGGATCATCCCTTTGGAGGAGGAATTAGTTACAGCCAAGATCTTAGATGGAAAGAAAATCAAATTCCTTTATTATTTTATGCTCCTCATTTATTAAAAAAGGAATTTATCGGTAAAGAACTCAAACCCTTTACCACTCACCTTGATTTAATGCCAACCCTAGTATCATTACTCACTAATGAACCAGTTGAGGTTCATACTTGGGGCAAAAATATTTTCTCTCCCAACTTACCAGAAGTAAATGGTTTTAACTATTTTTTCTCTTGTCTTAAACGCTATTGCCTAGTAAAAAACCAGTTATTTTATCTTGATGAAAAAGAATATTTTCAAACCTTACCCAATGATGACTTGCATAAATCTATAAAAAGTCAAATCTCGAAGCTAGATAAGGCTTATAATAATACAGCTCTTCATTATTTGTACAAGTTTGAAAAACCCTGAATAAAGAAGAATAATCAATAACTTCCATTAACTAACGGTTTGCTGCGCCGAACATCACCAAACACTAACTATCAATTAAACCTAATTAAATTAAAATAATTATCAAAACTATGTATTTTATCTTTCGTGTACACATTGTTGGCCAAACATCGGTCGATCTTTAACTTTAAATAATTAATTTTAATTTAACTTTGAGGTATTTATGTCCAAAAATAAAAATCAGTTTTACTTTATCTTTTTGTTTTTTTTATCAAACATTTTATTTAGCACTCTACTGCTTAGCAAAACAAGTAGTCAACCAACTATAGCTCTAATAGAGTATAATGCTGACACCCCAGAACGATTTGCTCAAAAAAATCTTAATCTGAAAAATTTAACTCAACTTGTAAATAGTGCTATTTCAGCAAACTCCAAAATTATTGTTTTACCAGAAGGAGCAATCGCTGGTTATCAGAAAAAAGAGGGTGATATTACAATTGCTTGGGGAATTTCAGAAGACATGTTTTATCAACAGCAAGCAAATGAACGAGCCTCACGCCTTGATAAATACACTTTCCGCAGCGTTGGCTTTGTAGCGGAAGAAATCCCAATGGGTAAGACTACTAAATATTGGGAAAAAATAGCAATAGATAATAACGTTTATATATTATTTAACATGCCCGAAATTAGTGGTTATGGCAATTATTACAATACTACAGCAGTTGTTGGGCCGGATGGATATGTTGGAAAATATCGAAAAAACGATCTTTTTTTCGTGGATATGTTATATGCGGAATCTGGAACAGATCCATTCATATTAGAAACTCCTTACGGTACATTTGGGATACTTATCTGCCTTGATGTTCTTGATAGAAACCATGTTCATTTCCCATACTTTAGACAACAAGGTATTGATAATGTTATTTTGCCAACCAATTGGGCTGAAAATCCAAAAGACGAATCATGGGGTGCAAAATACTATTTTCCAAAAAGAACTACCAAAGAACAAGTTAATCTATTCATTGCAGATTCACCTTTATGGGAAGGGACAGGCAAATACTTAAAAGATGGAAGTATAGACAAATGTAATAGTCAAAAACTTGTTGGAGTTGGTAGTGTATATATCTGCAACCTTTAATAAGTGATAAAAGGGAGGGGTGAAAACTTGTTTTTAGACAACCCTCCCCTTCCAAAGTTCTTCTAAAAACTGTTCGTTAGAAAGACAATTAACATTATCTAGTACAAAGCTAGTCTATTCAAGGGATTGTTATAATTTTGGATATTTGAAACTGGACATCACTCAAGCTTTTATAAACACCACTGACCAGGCTTTAAGCGCCACTATCATCGACAATCATTAAATCCAACCAGCTATTTAGGACTTCTATTACCTGTTTTGCTTGTTTATGACCAGATATGTTAAATTTGCTTTGCTGTCTATAGGTTCCGCGGATTTTTTTATATCTGCGAATTGATACTTTGGGTGGGTTATATACGTCAGTTCTTCGATTTAATTCCTGATACAAAAATACAATAGTGGTCCAGGCTCCTTTGGATAGGATCTCTTTTTCCAGTTCCTTTACTATTAACCTACCGTCCTCTTCATATTCAATGGAAATATCTTCAACTTGATCTGCCATGTAACATCTCCCCTAAACCGAAAAATAATAGCGTATATTTTAACAATATAAATGTAATATTTATATATTAACAAAATATTAACGTTTGGAAAATTGAAATCTTGCTCTTGCGCCTTTTTGACCGTATTTCTTTCTTTCTTTCTTCCTGGCATCACGAGTAAGCATACCGGCTTTCTTTAAAGTTGGTCTCAATTCACCATCAACCAATAAAAACGCCTTGGCCACACCATGTCTTATTGCACCGGCCTGCCCCATTAAACCACCACCACAAACATTGATATTTATATCCCATTTGCCTTCCATTTCAACTAGACTTAAAGAAGACTTGGCTATCATTTTAGCTGTTTCACGAATAAAATAATTATCAAGGGTTCTTTTATTAATAGTTATATTACCAGTTCCTTCTTTCATCCAAACCCTTGCAATAGATGATTTTCTTTTTCCTACAGCATGAAATTGCTTAGTTGTCATATAAATTACTCTCCCAATTTCTATATTTCTTTAACTATATTTCTAAAACCTCAGGTTTTTGGGCCTCATACTTATGATCTGATCCCGCGCAAACCTTCAGTTTGCTTATAATTTGCCGGTTTAGTTTATTTTTAGGTAACATTCCTTTTACTGAATGAACTAGGAGCTTTTGTGGATCTTTTCTGATGAGATCCTGTGCCGTAATACTTTTAAGTCCCCCTAAGTAACCACTATGAGTATGATATACCTTGTCTTTCCATTTATTGCCGGTTAATTTTATTTTATCGGCATTGATAATAATTACATAGTCACCGGTATCAACATGAGGGGTATACACTACCTTATTTTTCCCTCGTAAAATATCCGCTACTCTTGTAGAAAGACGACCTAAAACCTTATCTTTAGCATCAATAACATACCATTTCTTAGGGGTATCATTTTTCTTTGCGCTAAATGTTCTCATTATTTCCTCACACCTTTTAGTCTAAATTTCCAACTCTCAATCTATACTTATCTATACTTAATTTATTTATTACCACTCGAATAATCAAAAAACGTCAATAATCAAGCCTATATCTGATATAGCAAATTATTCTCCTTGTCAATCGGAAAAGCACCCACAACAATTATTAACTCCAACAATCATAAAATTGTTGGAATAAGTATTGTAATAAGGCACCGTTAATGCTAATAGATTATTGTTAATTGTCTGATACTGATCAGGCTCCTAAGTATTGATAGCTAGATGCTTACCAAGCAGGATGCTCCGAACTCCGCCAGGACCGGAAGGTAGCAACGGTAGGAATTGTCTTTGTTGTGGTAAGTTAATCTAGCTATCAATAGTTGAGCTTAAAAATATAGGAACATCATGTCTTATGAAGTGATTTCACGCAAATGGCGACCTCAGACCTTCGAGGATTTAATAGGTCAAAAGCCTATCGTCCAAATTCTTGAAAACAGCATAAATCTCAATAAAACACCTCATGCTATGATATTTAGCGGAATACGCGGAATCGGAAAAACTTCCACTGCAAGAATATTGGCCAAAGCACTAAACTGCAAAAATGGCCCAACCATAAACCCCTGTAATATTTGTGATAATTGTATAGAAATCAAAGAGTACCGATCGGATGACGTATATGAAATTGATGGAGCATCACATACCAGTGTGGATGACATAAGGCAAATCATTGAAAATATCAAATATCACACTATAAAAAGCAAGTATAAAATATACATCATCGATGAAGTTCATATGTTATCAGGTAGCGCTTTCAACGCTCTTTTAAAAACTATCGAAGAACCCCCCGCTAATGTTATTTTTATTCTAGCAACAACAGAGTTACATAAAATACCTCTTACAGTAAAATCTCGTTGCATTCATTTTGCTTTCCGAAAGGTTGACCCTTCCGTAATATATACCTTATTAGAAAAAATTTTAAAAGACAGTGACATTAAGTACGATCCTGAAAGCATTGGCTTAATTGTCCGAGAAGCGGAAGGCAGCATAAGAGATTCCCAAACACTACTAGAACAGGTGATTTCCTTTTCGGAAGACAATATTACTTATCAAAAAACTGTAGATCTACTTGGAATCGCTGGTTTTTCCCAAATTTCTCAATGTCTCTTAGCTGTTTTACAGAAAAACTACGATAAAATATTGGATATTATTGAAAAAGTCGATCGCCTTGGTCTTGATTGGACTAAATTTTTATCAGATTTAGCCACGTTAACTCGAAATTTAATAATTCTACATTCCAACAAAGAAGCTCTCACTGACGAAGGCTTTTCCCCAGACGAATTATCCGTCATGGAAAGTATGATTAACCATGCTCCTGAAGATAAGCTTCAAACAATATTTGGTAAAATAATTGTGGCTATTGACACCTTAAAATTCAGCCATTTACAACGATTTGTAATTGAATCAAGTCTGTTAGATTGCGCCAAGACAGAGTCTTTTGTTCCCATCTCTGAGATAATCAATGAATTAAGCACTCAGGTAAAATCTCCCTATATCAATACTAATAATAGTAATAGTAATAATACCAATTCTCCTCATATCAATACCCATACTAGTATCAAGACTAGTGCTAATACCAATTCCCCTCATATCAATACTAGTGCTAATCCTCCCCATATCAATACTTATAATCCTCAAAACCAGCAAGCATCCTCCTTAAAAAAAAAATTACTGAATAAAGAAAACGTAATTGACTTCATTAAATATATAACTCAACACAACCCAATATTGAGTGGCAGTTTCCAACAAGGAATGTGTAAAATAAAAGAAAATCAATTATCCATTATTTTTCAACCTAATGCATATTCCTCACAATCAATAACCGAATCTCCCTTAAAGGAAGAATTGCTAGATCTCTTTAATCAATTTTTTACTCCCGATTGTACATTGAAAATTGAATTATTAAAGAAAAATGAACCCGCCAAAGAATACAAATCCCTTTATGATCAACAACTGGAAAAGCAAAAACAAGCGATGGAAAATAAAAAAAAAGCCCTAATAAATCACCCCATAGTTCAGAAAACTGTAGAAGCACTGGATGCTAATATCACCCAAGTTATTTTAGAAAAAAATGATCAAATTTGATGTTTCCTCTTTTAAACATTTTAAAGGCTTGTTATGATTAGCAATTATAAACCTTTGTATTTGATAAGTAGTTGTTTTTTTAAATAACCTATTAATTGCTAAAGTTATGGCCTTTACGAATTATACCACTAAAGAAATCAATTGTAAGATAATCTATGCTGGACCTCCTCAAAGCGGTAAGACCAGCAATTTAAAATCGATCTACACTTTAATGTCTTCGACAGAAAAAAAAAATATCATTCCCCTCCAATACACTGAACCTCGCACTCCCTTTTTTGATTTTCTCCCTGTCTCTGCAGGCTTTTTTCAAAATTTTCATATAAAAATGCATCTTTATACTTTCCCTACTTCTAGATTTTACCATCAATCCAGAAAACTAATCATCAGAGGATTAGATGGTGTTGTATTTGTTGCTGATTCGAGTTTCAACTCCTTAAATGATAATGTTGATGCCTTTTTTGCCCTAGCTGACACCTTATCTTCTTGCGGATATGCATTGTCAAAACTACCTTTACTTATTCAATATAATAAGCGTGATGCCAAAAATCGTTTACCTATTTCTGCCTTGACTAACGCCATAAATCTATATCGATCCAAAGAATTTGAATCAATTGCCACCGAACACCAAGGAACAATGGAAACTTTTAAAGACATCTCTAAAAAAGTATTAAGTGAGATAAAAAAAGGCACAGAAATGAAATAAGTTTAGTCTAAAAAGGTAACTTGCCTACGAAAAACAATATCAACTGTTTGATGTCTCTGTCGATGAAGTATTCGTGTTTTCATTAATTAGCATATTTATTTCGGGATTATCTGGATCGATAGAATAGACTCTATCAATTACTTTCTTTAGTTCATTTTGCTTATTCTGTTTTTGATAAGTACGCGCTAAATGAATCAGCATTGGTATATTATTAGGGTAAAATTGTACATATTCATACAACGCATTTTCGACTATTTCATAATCTTGTTTGACATTAGCTATTTGTAACATAGTAAGAACAGCCAATTGATTTTTTGGAGCTATATCCAACGACTTTTGGACCCAAATAATGGCCTCATCTACATTTAAAAGACTTAATTGGCAAATACCTATCCCCAAAAGGACCTTTTCATCAAGAGAATTCATTTTCAATGCTTTTTGTAAAAAAGACAAGGCTTGATCATATTGTCCCATTTGAATAGCAATACTTCCTAACCCCGTAAAGGCTTTATATTCATGAGGATTCTTTCTTAAAGCTAATTCATACTTACCTACTGCACCCGCTAAATCACCTAAGTGATTCATACAATCTGCTTGAATACTCAAATAGGTTCCCTCTTCAGAACACTGAAGTTTTTTACCGGCTAACTTTCTTTCTACAAGATCCTTACATTTTAAATATTCTTTATTAGACAATAAGTAATCTATATCAGCTTTATCTTCTTCTACAACTCTTCCCGCCCTATCTACTGTTCCCTTATCCTCTACTTTATTTACCACGCCATTAACTGCCACCCTATCCCTCATATTATCTTCCAATTTAGTTACATTTCTACCTTGATTTGCGGTAGTAGTTTGTTTCTTTTTTCTCTGATGTAAGCCTTGTTCTAGAGATAAAAACAATTTTTCATAAGAATTAATCAGTTTTTCTGGAGAAAACATTTTATGAGCTCTTTCTTTTGAACTAGTGGAATAATATTCTCGCATTTGCGCATCTTGCATCAAAGAAAGAACAACTTCTCCCAACTCGGCAAAATTACCCACCTCTACCTGCATTCCTCCTTTATCAACAATTTCTGAAATCACCCCTGTCTTAGCTACCAACAAAGGTTTTTCCACAACCATCGCCTTTAAAAGATCAAAGGGAAAAGTAGTCATAGGATATGAATTAGAAATATGTGAAACTGAACATTCACCGGCAATAACTAAATCACTGGCCATAAGTACTGAACGATAATACTCTAAAGGAAGATCTTCTAAAAACATAGCTCTTTTGTTGATACCAGTCATCAGTGCTCTTTTTTTCAAATGTTCAGCTTCCTTAAAGGGCTTGGCAAAAAGCATTTTAATCTTTGAACTTAAATCTTTGGAAACCGTTTCATCTAAATAATTAACAGCATTAAGGAGTCCAAAAGCCATTTCTGTATTAATAAGGTTTCCTAAACACAATATCAAAAAATCATCCTCTTTTAATTTCAAGAAGGAACGAAAATCTAATATCTTGTCACACTTAATATAAAGGCTTTGTTTAGTGATCCATGGATAGATTACGGTTATAATATTATCGGAGCATCCTTCAGTTATTAATCTTATCCTGGACAATTCTGAAGTGGCAATTATGGCATCAGCCACATTCAGCACTTCCTTTTTTATTTTGATGATATTATCATTCTGCTCATAATAAAAAGGAACTGTGTCATTCTCAACGACGATAAAGAGATTATCATTTTGCTTCTTAGCCTTATGGGCTTGGTAAGAGAAAATATTCCCCGAGCCAAAAGTAATCGTTAAATCAAAAGGCTCAAGCAGATCTTCTAAATTCTCCATATAGCCCACTGTCTCAGGATTACATTGAAAACACTGAAACTCGGGTTGATTTAACTTATATTCAAACGATTCAACCTCAAATATTTTATTTTCATATGTGAAAAATGTGAGTTGATGAGATTCAAGTAGAGGCAGCAGCATTTGAATGTTTTCTTTTTGTTGTTTTATTCCTAGACAAACGGCTATTTTCATAATCTACCCCTCAAAACAAGCAATTTTACTAATTACCTTTTAAAACCTAAACTGCCTATTACGGGTTTCTTTTCTTTTAAAGAAAAGCCTTTTT
>CAZJDM010000150.1:0-10298 GCA_964544765.1 uncultured bacterium | reverse complement strand
CAACCGTCAACCAGATTATACGTTAAAAAGGCAATAAGTATGTTGACACTACATGATTTAAGTTAATCCCATAAATTTATTAAACAGTATTGTCTCTTTAGGAGCTATTATATCAATAGTCAATTGTCAATTATTAAATAGTCGCTGGAGCAAAACACACCAACGACTGCTTATAGCTATAAGTATTTTAGTATCTAGGTGTATTTAGTTATTTGTTTTTTTCTTGGTATCAGCAAAGAAAATATGATAGCTTCTCGGGGCATGGATTTAAAAAGTACTACACCTTTAACAAATAAAAAAATTAATACAATCTCACCGAAAAAAAAAGAAGTTTTGACATCAGAAAAAACCGATCATCTCTTTTTAACCAACCATTACCCCAAACCTTTTAGTTTCAATTCAGATGTGGCCAATGTATTTGATGATATGATCAATAGATCAGTTCCTCTTTACCAAGAAGTTCTAAACTGTCTAGCTTTCTGGACCGGTAGATTCTATCAACCAGGAACCACTATTTATGATATCGGTTGTTCAACCGGATCAGCTTTAACAGCTATCTTAAAAAATACCAACCATCAGATCCATTATATGGGAATAGATAATTCTAAGGCTATGATTGATCGTGCTGCTGATAAACTTACTGAAATTAACTCCAATCACGATATCACATTTTCTTGTCAGGATGCTGTAAATACTGAATATAACAATGCATCAATTGTTATATTAAATTACACTCTTCAATTTATTTCGGTAAACAAGCGAAAAACCTTACTAACTAAAATTTACCAATCACTATTACCCAACGGTATACTCTTTTTAAGCGACAAGGTACGCTCCAACTGCCCTGAATTTCAAGAAATCATAACTCATGATTATGAATCCTTCAAAAAAAGTCAGGGTTACTCTCAGACCGAAATAGAACGAAAAAAAGAGGCTCTAGAAAACGTTTTGGTTTGTCTTTCTTTTAATGAAGAATTAGAATTACTGAAAGAAGCTGGTTTCCAAGTATTTGAACCTGTTTTAAAATGGAACAATTTTACTACCTTTGTGGCCCTAAAGCGCTAATTTGGCTCTATAGGTAATTGCTGTATATCCCAAATCTTCTGATTGTAAAGAAGGTAATTATAGGCATAAAATACAGCATTAATAAAAGTATTATTTTGATTCAAAATATCTCTACCTATCTCTCTTATTGAGCCTTGAACAGAGCTTGAACCTTGAGCAGAATCTAATAATTCAACCTGATCAAATTTTGGAAGATGGTACTTATAAATAAACTTACCTTTAATCAGCGCAGCTAAATTATTTTGATAATGATTGAAATGAAGGGCATAACCATCTTTTAATCTATTGTTATTAAATAGATTTCTACCCATAAAACTATTGGCTATATCTATCTGCATTAAAGTCAAAAGCGTAGGTAATATATCTACCTGACTACCTATTTGACCCTTAGATCCTTTAGCAGATAATACTTTTGGTCCATATAAAAGAAACGGTATCCACATAGTATCGCGTTTTACATGCGCATGAAATAAATCAAGGTTATTATCTTCATAATCAAGACTATGATCCGCGGTTATAACCACCAAAGAATTATCCATTAAGTTTAACTTCTCCAGACCTTCAATCAATTGACCAATGGCAAAATCAGTATATCTTACCGCATTAAAAAAAGAAAACTTCTTACCTAGTTGTTCATTTTTAAAATACTGAAATTTTTTATCCGGCAAAGAAAAAGGTCCATGATTGCTGATGGTTAAAAAGGTTAGGAAAAAAGGATCGTTACGGTCCCTTTGTTCCAGATGCTTTAATATTTCTTTTACTGTTTCACCGTCATGAAGTCCCCACGGACCAACATTAGGATTCTGAGGAGCATGCCCCCAACCAAATACCTTGTCATAATTATGAGAAGCCAGGAAATGATGCATATTATCATAAGATATTGATGAACCTGTAAAAAAGGAAGTTTGATATCCGTATTGTTTTAAGATATCAGGCAAACAAAGTAACCTTCTGCCCAAACCCGTACGAGTAAAACGCTCTCCGTAATTTGGATATTGAGAACACAAAATAGCCACTAAACCACTAGCAGTCTGAAAACCATTGGCAAAAAAATTATTAAATAAGATTCCTTCAGATGCAAGGTTGTCAAAATTAGGCGTAGTTGGGTACTTATGTTTCCCCAATGACTGTACTACAGCAGCAGAAAGAGACTCCACCACAATTAAAATTATATTAGGCCGTTTGTTTTTTAGAGTTTGAGGGCAGGATTGCCGATAATCATGTTGAAAACAAATATCAGTATGTTTTCGCGCTAAAGGAAATCCTTGTTTCTCTAGTTTCTTATTAAAAACAATGCCTTCTTCCTTTTGCCAAATTTCTCTTAGTTTGTTGATATGCTCATAGGCTTTTTTCTCATTCAATACTACCGCACGAACCTTAAGCTGACGGATAAACTCTTTTCCCAATACCAATACGGGACTTCTTGCCGCTTCCTGCCAAAAATGATGCCGAATTTTAATAGCCTTATGTAAATAACTCTCGGGAATAATAAAAATGGCTAGCATTACCACCACCGAAGAAAACTTAATCCAAAATAGTCTATTATATTCAACCTGTTGTGATTTCATCCCCCTCCAGAGTTTACGCTGTACTATTATAAAGGTAATGATAAAAAGACTCGTAACAACAATAGCTGTAGATAAATAGCTATGGCTTTTTACTTCACCAATAGTAGCTAAAATCATTTTAAAGGATTCCCACCCCAAATTATGGATAAACACCATGTCCAAACGAGTTTTGCTCCAGATATAATATCCAACATCCAGAAAATGAAATAAAATCAAGGAAATTAAGGAGAACCAAAACATAAAAGCAGCTATTTTTCCCATACTCACTTTTATCATACTGATGGTTTGTTTTTTGGTCCAAAAGAAAAGAAGAAAAGATGGTAACCATATCAAGTAGAAGATACTTGCTAACCAGATATCCAAAGAAATTCCCAAACCGATGGCTCGCAATGCTGGTAACCAATCAAATTCTTCAGCAAACATTAAGATCCAGATAAATCGAATAAGTAGTAAGGAAATAAAAGTAACTAAAAAAGATTTAATCAAAGACTTAAATATTTTATCTCGCATTATCACTCCCACCCCTTCTTACTCTTATATAAATTAAGTAAATAATAACCTCATTGATAACAATCTCGATGGTTTTGGTTGTGACATCAAAAAAGTTGCAACCAGCAAATCATAAATCATAAATCATAATTTAATTAAACTTTTTTCTTGGCAAATTGAAAAAATTTGGTAATTTAGGTGCCAAATATTCGCTTAAAGGTGAATTACATATGAATAACTATATAAATGTAATATAACTATGTGACTGTAATTTAACCATATGAATGTAACATGAATAACAGTAACGACAAAAAAAATAGCTATACCCATACAGGCCGCCAAACAAGCTCCCACAAAAGAAGGTTTCTCACCAAGAAAAATATAACTAACACTTTTCTGATAGAGGTAGCATGGGAAGTCTGTAACCAGGTAGGAGGTATTTACACAGTTATACGTTCCAAAATTCCCGCTATCAGTAAGCGATGGCAAGATAACTATTGTCTGATCGGTCCATATATACACCCTAATGTCACCGCCATTTTTGATGAAGAAGAAAGGGCCAAAGATCCCAAGGATCCCATCCACTTAGCTGTTGCTAACCTTAAGAACCGAGGAATAGAAGTGCATTATGGTCGTTGGTTAGTCTTAGGACGACCTAAAGTTGTTTTGTTTAATCCTTTTTCTGTTTTTAAACACCTTAATAAAATTAAACACAATTTATTGACAAATCATAATATACCTATACCAAACCAAAGGGATGATTTATTCGACCAGGTTACTGCCTTTAGTTTTTTAGTTACTACCTTCTTTAAAGAACTCGCTCATATTGACAAGAAAAAACATAACATTATTGCCCACTTTCATGAATGGATGGCAGGAGTGGCCATTCCTACTATCAGAAAAGATAAGGTCCCCCTCTCCATAGTCTTTACTACTCACGCCACCTTACTTGGTCGTTTTTTAGCTCAAAATGATCAATCCTTTTATCAAAATTTAGCTTTATACAATCACGAAAAAGAGTCCCAGCATTTTAATATTGAGCCTTCAGTAAAGATTGAACGCGCAGCAACTCATGGTTCCCATGTCTTCACCACTGTAAGCCCTGTAACAGGAAATGAATGTGAACATTTATTAGGACGCAAACCTGATTTAACTCTCCCCAACGGATTAAATATTGATAGATTTTCAGTCTTTCATGAATTCCAAAATCTTCATCTGCAGTATAAATTGAAAATAAACCATTTTATAATGGGGCATTTCTTTCAAAGCTACTCATTTGATCTGGAAGATACTATATACTTATTTATTTCCGGACGTTTTGAATACCAAAACAAAGGTTTTGACCTCACCTTAGAAGCTTTGGCCAGGTTAAACTGGAGATTAAAAGAAGAAAATAATACTAAAACAGTAGTAGCTTTTTTCATTACCAAACAACCCGTACATAGTATTAATCCCAACGTATTGCAATCACGTGCAATTATGGAGGAAATAAACCAAACATGCGGGGCCATTCAAAATCAAGTAGGAGAGCGTCTCTTCGATGCTACAGCTTCCCGTTCTGATCATCGTCTTCCTGATCTAAATAATTTTGTAGACGACTATTGGAGATTGAGACTCAGACGAACGGTCCAATCATGGAAATCCGATCAATTACCGCCCATTGTGACTCATAATCTCATTAACGATCGTAACGATGAAATTCTCAACTTTTTACGACGAGCTGACTTGATCAATAAAGAATCCGACCGAGTAAAAATAGTTTACCATCCTGATTTTATTAATCCCACCAGTCCTTTATTTGGAATGGACTATGGACAATTTGTTCGTGGCTGCCATTTAGGTGTCTTTCCCAGTTTTTACGAACCATGGGGATATACGCCTTTAGAATGCATTGCCAGCGGACTGCCCGCAATTACTACCGACCTTTCAGGGTTTGGCGATTACATCATCAAAAATGTTCCTGAATATCATAAAAAAGGTATTTATGTGATAAAGAGACAAAATAAATCATTTGATGAAGCGGCCAATCAATTAACTGATCAACTTTACTCCTTCGCCCATCTAAATCGCAGAGAGAGAATAGCCTTACGTAACAGGGTCGAAAGTTTTTCGGTGGAATTTTCCTGGAATAATTTGGTAAAACATTACGAAAAGGCTTACAGTATAGCCCTAAAAAGGTTCTTATGATTACTAATAAACATATTAAACAATCCCCCGATAATGTTCCTCAATTAATTAAAAACGATCCTTACTTAAAGTCTTATAAAGACACTATTATCGGAAGACAACAGTACATAATCAAAAAAGAAAAGCAATTATTAAAACGATATAAATCTCTTAGTAACTTTGCTAATGGCCACTTATACTATGGTTTACATCGGAAAAAGAAATCTTGGATTTTTAGAGAATGGGCCCCTAACGCTACTCAGATATTTCTTATTGGCAGTTTTTCCAATTGGCAAGAGCAACCCGATCTTCAATTAAAAAGAATTAATGAACAGGGAACATGGGAAATTGAGTTGCCTTTGAACACTTTAAAACATCTTGATTACTATAAACTCAAGGTTTATTGGCCAAATGGAGGTGGAGATCGTATTCCCTCCTATGCTAAATATGTCGTCCAGGATCCTACTACCAAACTTTTTTGTGCCCGTGTCTGGCAGCCAACTACTAGATCATATAAATTTAAACACCCAGTGCCAACTCAAGAAATCAAATCTCCTATCATCTATGAGACGCATATTGGAATGGCTCAGGAAGAACCAAAAGTTGGTTCATACAACGAGTTTAGAATTAAGATACTGCCTAAAATTGCTGAAGCTGGCTATAACACTTTACAAATTATGGGTATTGGCGAACATCCTTTTTATGGTTCCTTTGGTTATCAGGTATCCAATTTCTTTGCCCCTTCCTCAAGGTTTGGCACACCAGACGAACTAAAGAAGTTAATCGATGAAGCTCATAGACTTGGCTTGTATGTGATAATGGATTTGGTACACTCTCATTCAGTGAAAAATGAGGAAGAAGGGATTGCCAATTTTGATGGTACCGTTTATCAATATTTTCATGAGGGTGACCGAGGCTTGCATTCCGCTTGGGACACCTTGTGTTTTAATTATCAAAATCCTGGCGTATTACATTATCTACTCTCCAACTGTAAATATTGGTTAGAGGAGTTTAAATTGGATGGTTACAGATTTGATGGCGTGACAAGTATGCTCTATCATCATCATGGACTATCTAAAAATTTCACCCATTATGATGAATATTTCAACAACGATACCGACCAAGACGCTCTTGCTTACCTAGCTTTAGCAAATAAACTTATTCATCAGGTAAACCCAGCAGCTATTACCATTGCAGAAGATATGAGCGGCATGCCCGGATTAGCAGTTCCTCTAGAACATGGTGGATGTGGCTTTGATTACAAACTAGGTATGGGTTTACCAGACTTCTGGATCAAAATCATCAAAGAACAAAGAGATGAACAATGGAGCATGGATTCGATATGGTATGAATTAACTAACCGTCGTCATGATGAAAAAGTAATCTCTTATTGCGAGTCACATGATCAGGCTCTAGTAGGAGATAAAACCATTATTTTCCGCCTGATGGATAAAGATATTTATTATCATATGCAAACTAATGATCGGAACATAATCATAGATAGAGGAATTGCCTTACATAAAATGATCCGATTAATAACTCTAACCACCGCTCGGGGAGGATATCTCAACTTTATGGGAAATGAATTTGGACATCCCGAATGGATCGATTTTCCTCGCCAAGGGAATAATTGGTCCTACCATTACGCTCGGCGTCAATGGCACTTGGTCAATGATCCTGATTTATGCTATCAGTACTTGGCCAAATTTGATCAAGCGATGATTCAGTTAGTTAAAGATAATAACTTACTACTTATGGGCGATCCCGCACTGACATGGACCCACTACAATGATCATGTTTTAGGATTTAGTAGGGGAAAATTTCTTTTTATTTTTAATTTTGATCCCACCAGATCTTATACTGATTATTCCATCCCAACCCCAGCCGGTACCTACAATATAATTTTAAACACAGATGACCCGTTATATGGCGGACTTAATCGAATTGATACTAAAATGAATTATATTACCTTCAAACCAGGTCATGATAAAAACCAAAACCGACTCTCATTATATTTACCTGCCAGAACAGCCTTAGTTCTGCAAAAACATGAATAAACAATTAGTGACCAAAAAAATCGCTCATAATATCGATATCAACATAAGGTTTACACTCAATATTTTCTTTAGCGTTTTTTTTGTTTTTATCCTTATCAATACCTTGAGTTTGACCAGATCGCTTGTTTATTTTACGGACCAAATCTTTGATCACATAAGTTAGTTGAATAGCTTGATCATCAATACTGCGATCTCGAACATCGCAGTATTCAAGGGACTTGGCTAAGTTATACAACATGTATTCTTCATTTAAAATTATTGATTCTAGATCTTTTTCCAGATTTTCTTTTAACTTTTGAATGCCTTTTCCAACAAACAAAGCATGTTTGGCCGCAAAAAGCGCCTTGGTTGCCATTTTTTCAAGACCCTTGTTATTTCTCAGATTGGATTTAATATAAGTAAAAGAGTTATTATATACTCTTCTAGCGTATTCATAACTTTTAGGAGCCAATTCGTGTAATTTCTCGCCTTTTATTTGCTGAAAGACTTCTTCAGATGGTCCTAGAACTTGTATTTCCACAGATCTCATTTCCAGTGCCCGAATATCATTACTTAAAACGGATAATTTTGATCTATCTTCAAAGGCTTTGGCAGCATCTCCATCTTCAACAACTTCAGCAATTTTACGGATACGTTCCAAGATGATTTTGTACTCATCAGGAAATAAATCTGAAACTTTAGCCTCAACCAAATGTTTTTGTGCGATATACACATCTTTGAGTTCAATTTGTAAAATTTTATTTACTTTATAAGCTTTATCAATGTAGATCTTGGCTAAAGCAATACTTCGATACACCTCATTGATGTTTTCGTTTTGATCTAACAGTTCCTTGGCTCTAATCAGATAATCCTTGGCCCGATTATAATGTTTAGGTGTATAGAAATCTAATTTGTCATTACCTGCTTTTTCAATCAACTTAACTAACTCATCAATAATCACATCGGGGGTTTTCTTAACATATTGGTCCTGCTCACTAGGTGATAAAATAAAACTTTTATCAGAATCACCAAACGAGGAAGCGCATCCTAACATCACTAAAAACATGACTATGTTAAGACATAAAATTACATTTTTTAGACATCTTACACTCATTATATTACTTAGGCTTTGATTTTGGTCAAAATTATTCATGTTATCACCCATTTATAATTACCCCACCTGTTAATTACCCTATCATTATGATAGAAATTAAATTCCTCTAAATATGCGATCGAATATTTAATGAAAATTCTTTAGGGCAAAAGGATAACTTATTATGATTGTTAGGATAGTTCGAGTATTTGTGGGTTATCAAAAAGTTATTATCTGAGTTTCTCTGGGTTTTAAATCATATATCGCATAAGTTGACTTACCAAATCTTCCCATTATCTCTCCTGGATTTACAAAGTCGGTTTTATTTATTTTTTCACTTTTTGCGGTATGATTATGACCATAAAAAACAGCCTCAAAATTTTGGCTGTCCGCCAGATGACCAGCTAATTCAGGATAATGATTAGCAGCAATTCTTACTTGGTCCAATTTAATTTCCATAAAATTGCCATGCAAAAATACATTATCAAAACTACTAGCTATCTTCTGATTTAATATCTTATCTCCATCATTATTACCCCAAACAACATGAATTGGACCTCGTTTAAATCCTTCTCCTAACTGTTTTAAGGTAAATGGTGCGCACAGGTCTCCACAAAACACCATAGCTTGTACATCATTTATGTTTTCTATACTTTTTAATCCTTCTTCCAACTTCCAGATGTTATCATGAATATCGGACAGTACAGCTATTTTCATAATCCGCACCTCAAAAGGCTCTATTTAAATTACTATTATTAATCCACGTTAATTGCATTTATCTAAATTAGGATTATTTTTTAAATTAACAACCCCATCTATTTTAATTTTATCGGCCAGGAAAACAAATACATGGTTAAGACTCTCGTAGGTAGGACATATCCTACCCGAACGATTATCAAGATATAACTTAACAACTTTTGAGCTTTCCAATTGAACCTCTATATATCCCGCAGATAAAGGTTTACCCTTTCCTAATAGGCTTTTGTGATTAGGTCTCTTTTTACCAGTAAGGCTGATAACTAAGTCCTTATTAGTATTGAAAACAAATTTACTTTTCCCTTTTACAGTTTTAAGTTTTTCCATAGCTTGTTTTAAAGTATCTTTAGCCGAAATGATTAATTGTTTATTACTGGCACTCAATGATGTATTAATTATTAAAGTACACAATACAAATAGCAAATATATTTTCTTCATTGTAACTCCTTTTATTGATGAAATTTTAATGAAAAATGAAATATGTTTTTCAAAACCGGCCTCCCCATGATGGTTTCACATCGCTTAACATAATACAGCGATAAATTAAAATGTTTTTTGTAAAGTTTTCTAGAATTGTGCGACCATGACTACGGAATAAAATTTTTACTTATAGTCTGGAAACAGTGGATTCTTAGGTTTTCCAGGTGGGTTACATGCTCCACTGATGGTCCAGCCATCAAAAATTCCTGATGAAATTAAAGAAAAAGTACCACATAACTTGGATGTATCCAAATCGTTCTCGGTACGATAAGAACATTGAGCTCTACGGATTTCTTCTGCTACAGCAGGATCTTTTTGTTGAATCATTTCTGCTATCCATTGAGTAGCATTTTCTTGTTCAGACAACCCATCTTCTAAAACTACTAATTTAGGATTAGATGGTTGATGTCTTTCTGGTAATGTAAGTATGGCCCACTCTTCACCTATAGTGAAAGAAACAAGTAATATTGGTCTTCCTTCAGTTGTTACACCGTAGCTTAACAATATAAAATCAGGATTACTCTCTTTTAACTTCCCTTTTACTAAAGCAATAGAATCCGGAATGATATCACTTCGAAATACAACATGCTTTTTAGCTGGTCAGTTGTAAACTTCGTAAAAATATAATAGGTTGATTTAACAAAA
>CAZJDM010000149.1:0-10494 GCA_964544765.1 uncultured bacterium | reverse complement strand
AATCAAATTTTTTTTATTTTTCATGTCAAGGTGGGGTCTAGGCCTAACTTACCTTCGGCTTGTGAAGTAGAATGTATATTGCTAATAGCCTTTGACATTGAAATAATTGGCCAACAAGAACTTGCATATATCAATGAAAAACTAGATGAGATAAAGAAGATGACCTTTAGTTTTTCGAGAAAGCTGAGAACGGAAGACTGATAACTGAAGGCTGCGGACAAAGTCCGCCCTATGATTTATAACTAATTGATGTTCATAATTCAAATATAAAATGTTCTAGTTATGACATTTGGATTTTTTTAAAAAATCATGTGCAACACCATTGAATTACCCATTGACAAAAGTGAATTTTTGTCAGAAATTCCAATGTTAAGAACATAAGGGAGTAATTTACAGTAAACATTAGAAAAGAAAAGAATATTAACGAATACTTGACAAGGAGAATTATATGATATCTACCACTGATTTTGAAAAAGGAGAGTTATATGATATCTACCGCTGATTTTGAAAAAGGAGAATTATATGATATCTACCGCTGATTTTGGAAAAGGAGTCAGGTTTCTTTTTGAGAATGAGCCTTATGAAATTATGGAGGTAGCTACTCAGTCCCCTTCAGCAAGAGGAGCAGCTACTTTAGTCAAAATAAAAGCCAAAAATCTCTTAACCGGCAAACTAATTAATGAGAGCATTAAAGCCGGGATGAAATTTGACCAACCTGATATTCATTTTGCACCTGTACAATATCTTTATCAAGAAGGATCAGACTTTGTTTTTATGGATCAGAAATCTTATGATCAATTTAATATCGAGGCTGGAACCATTGGCGATAAATCAAAATACCTATCAGATGGAATGGAACTTAGAGCGTTGTATTTTAATGGTAGAGTTGTAAATGTTGAAATCCCCAACCGAGTCACTGTCAAAGTCGACTCCGTAGAGCCAGCTGTTAAAGGCAATACTGCTGGCAAAATAACCACTAAAGCCCATTTAGACAACGGTATTAATGTCCAAGTACCTTTATTTGTAAAGCCCGGAGATAATATAATCGTTGATACCGATAGCGATACCTTCGTAGAAAAAGCCTAGAGTAATATTAATAATGCAGATAGTTACATTTCATCAACCATTGCCTGCCATTCTGATGGCAAATCAAGGTTAAATAGCATCTGTTTATTAGATTGAGGGTGAACAAACCCTAAAGTCTTGGCTACCAAAAATTGTCCAGGTAATTTTTTGTGTATCTGATATAATAATTCATTTTTATCTTTTAAATGACGAAAGCTACCATATTTCTTATCACCGATTAAAGGATTTCCCTTGTCAGTTAAATGAACACGAATTTGATGAGTACGACCAGTTTCAAGATTTAATTCAACTAAACTGCAATTTCGATTTTGAAAAGCTTCTATGGTGTTATAATGAGTAATGGCCCATTTACCATGCTCTTGAGTAGTTTGAAACTTTTTTCGATCTCTGTCATGTCTTGTAATATAACCTTTTATTGTTCCTTTAGGAGGATCCAAAACTCCCAATACCAGTGCAATATAAGTTCTGTTAACTGTATGTTCCTTAAATTGTTGAGCTAAATTCTGATGAGCTAAATCATTCTTAGCTACTACCAAAAGACCGGATGTATCTTTATCGATCCTATGTACAATGCCGGGTCGAGCCACTCCCCCAATCCCTGAAAGATTTTTACAATGAGACAGTAATCCATGCACCAAAGTAAAAGAATTATTACCAGCTCCTGGATGAACACTTAAACCTTGAGGTTTATTGATCACAATTAAATCATCATCCTCATATACCACCTCAAGTTCCATTTTAACCGGAGTTAATTCCAAAGGAATAGGGTCAGGAATTTGAATTAAAATTTTATCTTCAGATTTAATTTTATAACTCGATTTAGTTATAGGAATAAAGGATGTTGTTCCAATAAATATATGTTTTTGATTTAAAAGCTTTTGAGCATAAGATCGGGTATTAATTTCCGCGACCTCTGTCAAAAACTGATCTAAACGCCTATTGTGCCATTCTATAGGAACTGTTAAATGAATCTTTTTCATTAAATACCCAGCCGGTGCATAATTTCGTTAGCTGGAATAGCCGCTTCACGCAAAATCTGGGGAGGTTGAACAGTTGTATCAATTAAGGTCGAGACCGGTTGCAATGGTAAAGATCCTACATCAATAATACCATCAATCTTATCTTTAAAATACTCTAAAACATCAGTAACTGAATAAGCATTGGGTTGACCAGCAAGATTGGCACTGGTAGCAGAAATTGGTCCTTCGAAAGCATCAATCAACATATTGGCAATTTTATGGGAAGAATGTCTAATAGCTATTGTAGGTTGATCTTTTCCCTTAAAAACAATAGTCAATGGCCCGGGCCAGTAGGTTTTCATCAATTGATTCGCTGATTCACTCTTAGCTTCAGTGAGATTAGATACCTGTCCAGAATTGGTTACTAAAACCGGCACTGATTTGTTAAAATCACGCCCCTTTACCGCAAAAAGCTGACTCATAGCTCTAGAGTTGTAAATATCCACAGCCAAGCCATAACTACTTTCGGTTGGAAAAGCAATTATTCCTCCGCTTTTTAAAACTGAAACTGCCTCTTTAAGCCAGCTATCATCGTTTTCTGGACGCCAAACTTTTGTTTGCATTAAAGGGAATCTATCATCTGTTGGAGCTTCTGATCCTTGCTATCTACCTTTTGTTTCATATTTTTCCGATAAGCTTCTAAAGCTTCCATCAATTCAGGATTAGATAGCGATAAAATGGAGATACTTAATAACGCGGCATTAATGGCACCTGCTTTACCAATGGCTACAGTTGCAACTGGTATACCTGCCGGCATTTGAACCGTAGCATATAAAGCATCTACACCTGCCAAAGATGTGGCATTTAAAGGAACTCCTATAATTGGGAGTGTAGTATGAGCAGCAATTACCCCTGCTAAATGAGCGGCAGCACCAGCCCCTACAACAATTACCCCAAAACCATTCTCTTTAGCCTTGGAAGTAAAAGCAGCCACTTTTTCTGGAGTCCGATGAGCTGAGTATACATGTGATTCTACAGGAACCTCAAATTGTTTTAATACTTTGATAGCTTCTTTCATTACTTCGAAGTCAGAATCACTGCCCATGATTACTGCTACTTTTTTGAAATTTTCTTCGTTTTGATTGTAAGTCATAATCCAATATCCCTTCGATAATACATGCCTTTCCAGACAACCTCTGGTATAGCTTTATAAACTTTATTACGAACTGAGTCAAGCGACTCAGAATGATAGGCACAAATATTTACTACCCTACCCCCATTAGTAACAATATTACCCTCCGAATTTCTACCGGTACCAGCATGTAGGGTATAAAGATCTTTTTTTCCATCAAATTTTTCCAACCCATTAATATCATCGCCTTTTCTAGGTCCAGCTGGATAACCTTCACTGGATAATACTACGCAAATACTATGACCGGATTTCCATTTCAAAGCTGGTAGAGAATCCAAACTACCCTGACTCTGAGCCCAAAATACTTCTAACAAATCACTTTCCAACAATTCTAAGATAGCCTGAGTTTCTGGATCTCCAAACCGGACATTATATTCCAATACTTGTATATTTTCTCCCTCAATCATCAAACCCATGAATAAGATACCTTTAAAAGGAGTTCCTAAATCATTCATGCCGGAAATAGTTGGAACAACAATTGAATCAAACATCTTTTTCTTAAAATCATCAGACACCCATTCTACAGGTGCATACGATCCCATACCTCCTGTATTAGGCCCTTTTTGACCATCTAATAATCTCTTATAATCTTGGGCAACCTCTAAAGGAATTGCTGTTTTGCCATCTGATAAGGCAAAAAAGGAAAGTTCCTGTCCAGTTAACAACTCTTCAATTATTACCTGTGATCCACTATCACCAAACTTGCCCTCTAAAAATATTTCCTTCAAAGCATCCAACGCTGCAACCTTGGATTGACAAACATAGACTCCTTTACCAGCAGCCAACCCGTCAACTTTAACCACATGTTCCTCTTTTTCAGATTTCTCAATGTACAAAACAGCTTCATCAAAAGAAGAAAAAGTCTGATAAGCAGCTGTAGGTAAATTAAACCTGGTACAGAATTCTTTGGCAAAAACTTTACTGGATTCCAATCTAGCTGCTGCCTGATTAGGACCAATTATAGGTAACTGGTGTTCATCAAAAAGGTCAACAATACCTTGAGATAAAGGAGCTTCTGGACCAACAATGGTAAGATCAATTTTATGTTCCTTTACCAAAGAAAGAATTTTGGCAAAATCTGAAACACTACCATCTAAATTGATAGCAATAGATTCGGTTCCTGGATTACCTGGTAAACAAAACAGCTGCTTTAAGTGTGGACTATGAGAAATTTTCCTGCATATAGCATGCTCTCTACCACCACTACCAATTATAAGCACGTTTAAGGGTTCATTTAAAAGTACATTTAAAGGTTTTTCTACTTTTATCATAATACGAACTCCACTTCGCCCTTAGTATTTAATGTTTAAATTGTCTAGTACCTGTAAACAACATCGCAATATTATGTTCATTCGCCGCATCTATTGATTCTTGATCCTTAATTGATCCTCCAGGTTGAATAATAGCCGTTACCTTAATTTTATTGGCCAACTCAACTACATCTTTAAAAGGGAAAAAGGCATCTGAAGCGAGAACTAATGGTTGATTCTCAGCCATTCCATCCCTAATTTCTTGAGATTTCTTAATAGCAATATCCAAAGCATCCACCCGACTCATTTGACCAGCGCCGATACCTATAGTTGCATCTAAAGTAGCTAGAACAATCGCGTTTGATTTAACTTGTTTAACCGCTTTCCAAGCAAAATACAACGCTTCTCTTTCTATATCCGAGGGATTTCGGGCAG
Organism: uncultured bacterium; assembly: GCA_964544765.1. Classification (GTDB taxonomy): domain Bacteria; phylum Bdellovibrionota_B; class Oligoflexia; order CAYFLR01; family CAYFLR01; genus CAZJDM01. The sequence continues at coordinate 5,572 of CAZJDM010000149.1, read as the reverse complement.
TAACTGTTCTTAGCTCTTCAGGAGAATACAATTTATCATTAAAATCCTGTATCAATACCCCACCCTGCAACTGAGTTATTTGATTTCTATTATACAAAGGTTTTTTAATGGGCATTTCAATTAAACGAATATTTTTTTTCTTTTGTAAAAGTGATAATGATTCTGCTTCATATCCTGTAGCAACAATCACTTCAAAAAATCTGCTATGTAATTTTTCCGCCAAAGATGATGTAATATTGCTATTACATATAACAATACCACCAAACGCCGAGATGGGATCGCAAGCTAAAGCTTTATCATAAGATGAGGTAATATCATCATAATCAACACCAATCCCACAAGGATTAGTATGCTTAATGATAACCGTCGACTGAGTGTCTTCAAATTCTTTGATCATCTCAATACCGGCATTAATATCAGCCAAATTATTGTATGATAATTCTTTGCCATGTAACTGCTTCAAAGAAGCTAAAGATAAACACGTAGAAGCTTTTGCTTCTGGTAAAAGATACATAGAGGCTTTCTGATGAGGATTTTCGCCATACCTAAGATCACACTCCTTAGTCAAGGTCAAATTTATAGACTCAGATTCCTGCAGAGACTCATTTTCACCTCCACTTCCAACTCCACTTCCATTTATTCCAGAAGAAATTCGTCGACTAGTGAAATAATCTGAAATGGCTTGATTATATTCACTACATAGCGCGAAAGCCTTATTAGCCATATTGGCACGAGTTTGATCACTAGCTTTGCCATTATTTTGCTCTAATTCACTAATAATATCATGGTAATCTTTAGGATCGGTAACAACTAGAGTGCGAGAAAAATTCTTGGCCGCGGCACGAATCAAAGATGGACCACCTATATCAATGTTTTCTATGGCTATTTCAGGAGTGCAGTCATCTCGACTGACAACCTCTTCAAAAGGATACAAATTACATACAACCAGGTCTATTAGAGGTATATTATGCTCTGTTAGTTGATTTTCATGCTTTGCATTATCTGCTTTAGCTAAAATACCGCCAAATATTTTAGGATGAAGCGTTTTAACTCTTCCATCTAGTATTTCAGGAAAATCTGTAAGACTAGAAACATCAGTTACTTCAATTCCTTTCTCTCTAAGCCATTTGGCCGTTCCTCCTGTCGAAAGAATTTTTACTTTAAAAGAGTCTAACAATTTGGCTAACTTATCTAAACCAGACTTATCAGAAACACTTATTAAAGCAGTACTTATAGGACATTCTCTCATAAAATCTCCCCCTAATAATATTAAAAACTATTTTAAATTCAAAGAGTTAAAACATAGGTAAACACAGATACAACGATTAAAACCAAATAAACGACGGGACAAACTCACTCATCGTAATTAGAATAGATACATCCAAAAGACACCAAAGTAAATAAGTAATCCTAAAATATCGTTGGCAGTGGTGATAAATGGGCCCGTTGCCAAGGCTGGATCGATATTCAAACGATAAAGTATTAAGGGGGTAGCAGAACCCACAAGACCGGCAATAATAGCTATAAATAAAAAGGAAAAAGACAGAACCAAAGCTAATTGAACATTGGTAAAAATAAGACTCGTAACAATGGCCATAACTATTGAAATAATAACTCCGTTAATAAGTGAAACCTTAAATTCTTTAAAAATCCGTTTCCAAGAATCAAATAATAAAATTTCTCCAGTAGCCAGCCCCCTTACAGTTATCGAAGATGATTGAATACTAATGTTCCCTGCAGTGCAAGCCACTACTGGAATAAAGAAAGCCAGAGCTATTACTTTATCAAGAGTAGGCTGAAAAAATTTAATAACGTAAGCACTTATAATTCCACCTATAAGTCCAAAAAACAACCAAGGGATCCTATCTCTGGTAGTTTTGATGACCGACCTTTCTAAAACTTCTTCCGATCCCGTACCGGACATCAAACCCTGATCTTCATGTTTTTCCATTTCAAATACATCATGCACATCATCAAAGGTAATTTTACCAATGATCTGTTTATCCTCATCAACTACCGGTATCGTCACCAAATCATATTTTTGAGCTATTTTAACCACTTCTTCCTGATCCATCAAAGAATCAACTGAAACAACATGTCGGTCCATAAAAGAAATAGCCAGTTCGTGCGGTAAAGCTAAAATAAGATTTTGTAATGAAATATAACCAGACAGAATACCATTATCATCTGTTACAAAAACGCTATATATTTGAGAAACGCTGCCATCTCTAACTTTATTTCTAATATCATCTACAATTGCTTTTTGAGTAGTCTTTTCACTAACAGCGATAAATTCCGTAGACATAATACCGCCAGCTGATTCTTCTGGATATTGGAGCAACTTCTTTATCTCATTAGAAGTTTCTGGCTCTAATGAAGACAATACCTCTTCAGATACATCATCTTCTAATTCAGAGACTATATCCGTGGCATCATCTATATCCATTTCTTCTAGAAAACGAGGTATATCAGCTGTATCCAAAATTTCTAATAAATCTTCTCGAACAGTGTTTTCTAAAAAGGAAATAACCTCGGAAGCTTTTTCTAAGGGTAGTAAAAAGATAATGGCTTTTTGATTTTCCGGTGATTCATGATTTAAGAGTTCAGCAATATCAGCTGAATGGAGCTTATTTAACAGTAAACTGGCATTTAGGATATCCCTTGATTTTATTAATTCTTTAAATTGCTTAAGAATATTGATTGAAGGTTCTGTAAACTTCATAACAATGCCATATTTTATCTTAATTTTATCTTAATCTTAATTTTATCTTACTTTAAGGTTTTTAAAAAACCAATACTTTCACTAATACGTCTTCGGGTAAGTTCTTTACCCAAGACATCTATTGATTCAAATAGAGGTGGAGAATTCTTTCTACCAGTAACAATCAATCGCAACATCATAAATATTTCTTTTGGCTTCCAATCTATCTCCTCTCGATAATTATTCATCAACTCTTTAATATTGTCCAGGTTCCATTCTCGCAAATTATCAACTTTGTCTAATAATCCAGCTAAGACTTTTTGGGTTTCTTTCTTTTCTCGCGAAGAAGGTAAAATGGGCACTGCCGAATAATCTAATGACCCCTTAAAAAAGAAATCTGCTACCGAAATAAAATCCTCAATCTTCTCTAATCTCTCTTGAACCAATGGAATGATTTTTTGCAGGTAATCCATATTAAATACATTATTTACTAGATGAGATATAATCTTTTGAGGTGCCATGTCCCGTATATAAAGTCCGTTCAACCAATTTAGTTTATCTAAATCAAATACAGGACCTCCTAAACTAATTCGCTTGAAAGATATTTCCTGGATCAACTGTTCAATAGAAAAACGCTCTTCTTCACTTTCAAGACTAAAACCCATTAAAGCTAAAAAATTACACATCGCCTCAGGTAAATAACCAGCTTTTTCATAGTATAAAAGAGATACAGGATTTTTCCTTTTACTTATTTTAGATTTATTTTTATTTCTTAGCAAAGGCATGTGAATCCATTTGGGTTGATCAAAACCAAAAGCTTGATACAACTGAACATGCTTAGGAGTAGAAGATATCCACTCTTCGGCACGAATAACATGAGTTATCTTCATCGAGTGATCATCAACTACAGATGCTAGATGATAAGTTGGAAAACCATCTGACTTTAGCAAAACTTGATCATCAATAACTTTATTATCAAAGGTAACATCACCTCGAAGTTCATCATGAACGATAGTTTGTCCATCTAACGGCATTTTAAAACGAACAACATAGGGAGTTTTTTCCTTGAGCTTTTTTTCTATCTCCTCTTTAGCTAAATCTCGACAATGCCCATCGTATCCAATTTTTGTACTTTTACTACTTTCACTTTTTTTACCATCTTTAATATCTTTACTCACTTTACTATTCTCACTATTTTCAATCTTTTTCTCTTTTTGTTCCTCACGTAATTTAGTTAGTCTTTCAGAAGTACAAAAACAATAGTAAGCCTTATCTTTATTGATCAGTAAGTCTATGTGTTCACGATAGATATGCTTTCTTTCGGATTGTCTATATGGTCCGTAAGGGCCTCCTATATCAGGGCCTTCATCATATTGGATACCTAACCATTTCAAACTATGATAAATCATTTCCTCTGATTCTTTGGTACTCCTTGCTTGATCGGTATCTTCAATCCTTAAAATAAACTGGCCTTTATGTTTCTTAGCAAAAGCATAATTAAATAAAGCTATATATGCTGTTCCCACATGAGGATCTCCAGTGGGACTAGGAGCAATTCTTACTCGAAAGTTTTGATTATTATCGTTCATGGTCCACCCTGTATTTATACAAATGATTTATACAAAATTATCTTCCGATTAAAAGAATCATCAGTCTTCAGAAAGATTACCTTTAACTGAAAACGGAAGACTGATAACTGAAGGCTGCGGACGAAGTCCGCCCTATGTCTTAATGATCTAAACTAAGACAATCCTGCATCATAAAATGCTTTTATCATTTTATGATAAGTGAGGAGAGTTGAAACATCTTTTTTACCACAACGAATTCCAACATCTGCCGATGACTGATTTACCCTTTTTACCATGTTTTTGTCAACTAATTGCAAAATAGCCTTATCCCAATTATCCGTCTTAATATCCCTTTGTTGAGCTTCCTTCTTAAGTCCTGAAAGAGACAAGGTCATAGATTCATAGGTAGATTCTTTGGAAATTTCAAGAATTAAATCCATCAAATCAAGAGCCTCGTTTGATAAACGGGTATCTAAGTTATTCTTATCGAGAACGAATTCTTGTAAATATTTAACATAATTGTAGAATAAGGCTCTATTCTCAAAAACTACTACTTCATTCCTATAGGAATCTTCGTCATAACGGATGAAATTAAATTTTTCATATACCGCGACAATTTTATTAATTTTGTCGTAATCATCATTAAATATTTCTTCGATAATTTTTCTAAACTGCTTACGAACAATTTGATATTGATTATCTTCCTTGACCGCGTCCTTATGACCAATAAGCGATATAAGAGTGGTTATCCTAGCAACATCATGTAATGGATAGCTCTGAATACGGCTCTGACCTTCCTCAACAGCTTTAAGCCTTTCATTTGTGGCTCTTAATCGCCCCGACAATGAAGTCATCATTTTTACAAACCAGCCTGGAACTTGTTTCAACAATTTTTGAAAATCTTCCTCATCAACAACAGTAACTTCTGATTCTTCAACCGCCTTAACCGAAGCAGAACGGGGTTTATTCTCAAAAAAAGCCATTTCACCAATAACACTTCCACCATCTAGAAACGCTAAAGTTGATTCTTTGCCGTCTTTGACATGATAAACCTTCAGCTTTCCGGACCTAATGATGTACATCCCGTCACTTGGATCGCCTTCATTAAATAAAACAGTATCTGCCTTGAAAAGCTTATTTTTACCTGACATAATAATTTAGATTATCAAGCAAATTGTTAAATTATTCAATAATTAATTTTAGGTAATTAAATGTATGTACATAATTTCGATCCTATAGCCCTAAAACTGGGATCATTTGAATTAAGTTATTATTGGTTAGCTTATTTAATTGGTTTTTGGGT
>CAZJDM010000148.1:0-10535 GCA_964544765.1 uncultured bacterium | reverse complement strand
GTTATTTGCGGCTCACGCTTTATATGTGGGTATATTTTACACTCTGAATCGCTGCCATTCAACTTTTCCATTTTACCAATGCAGGAATATATTAAATATAATAAAAGAGATTATTTCTGGATTGAGACTGGCAGAGGTTGTGTCCATAAATGTGGTTTTTGTATTAGCTCTAAACATTGGGGACACCGTTCAAGATATTACTCAGTTGATAAAATAATAAACGATATAAAGTCTTTAAAAGAAAGTGGAATTAGCTCAATTAGATTTACCCATGATCAATTTACTGCAAATAACAAATTTGTAAAGGAATTGTGTTTTTACTTAAAGGATCTAAACTTACAAATAAATTGGGCATGTTACTCTAGGGTCGATGAATTAACCGAAAATAAAATAGTTTTAATGGCAAGTGCTGGATGTAAGCAAATCTTTGTTGGTTTAGAATCATCAATTAATTCCATTCAAAATGATCTAAAAAAAAACATAGATGAATCACAGCTGAATCATATAATACATCTCTGTCAGGAAAATGGAGTTGAACTAGAGAGCAATATTATTTTTGGATTGCCAGAACATGAAGAAAATAATATTCTAAACGAATTAGCCTTTGGCTGTTATTTAAAGTGTAACAACTTTTCTAGGCTCTCTCTAACACCGTTAGAATTATATCCTGGAACACCTTTTTATAAATCTAAAAAGTATTTTAATCTTTTTGAAATGGACAGACCATATGATACCGATTTAATAGATTTGTTTAGTTTCAATCTTAAAATTAAAAAAAGATATTGGGGTATGGTATCAGAAGTGGTTATAGAATATTTTAGATATTATATTAATTATTTACCTCAAACAATTTTATATATCCTTAAGAATCAAGATTTTACAGCATTACTTAAAAAATTCATTAAAATAAACTCTAATATTCTTACAAAAATTTACGAATCGGATTTAAATACAAATGCAGTAGATTTTTTTCAGTTGTTTTTTGATTTCTGGAAAAAAGAACCAATAATCGTTAATATTTACTTTATAGAATTAGCGATTACTTTAGTTACTATTCAAGAAAAACAATCTTTGGTTCTTTCAACACACAAGGATCTCAGCTTTAAATATATTTCAAAACATGTAAGAGCTAATATCAGCTGTAGCTGTACTTTAAATAAAAATGGTATTGTAGACCTTTCAGGAGATCTTACAACTATCCGTAACTATTTGGTTTATAGTGACGATCAGAATATACTAATAGTGGAGGAGTAAAAAAGTAATAAAAAGACTACTTTATTTTAATTAATCCATAATAACGCACTATAACACCACTATAATACACTGTTAACACACTAATAATTTGACATACATTTAAATAATTTGAATCAAATTAATAATTGTGCTATATTGCAGATCGCTTGTGTTGAGTTTAACAATGGAGATTAGCCATGAATAAACAAAATGAAAAAAGTAAGAAAACTGTTATCATTGTAAAAAAACCGAAAATAGTTAAGCAAAGCTTCTAATTGATACGAACAGAAATTATTGTTTCATAAAATTTGGCCTCGAAAGTAATCTAGAGTTATTGATATTTCTATGAGATTATTTTTTAGACCTTAAGTTTTTACTTTATGGCATTGTGAATTATATACACTTCTGCCCTCCTACCTAGATTATCGGTTATTGCGTACACACAATATTTCTATAGTACGACCTAGAAAATGTGACTAACTGGAATACTTAGTTTCAAGCAAGAGAGAAAGAATAATGATCGAGTTAAGAATCTTTTTGATTGGGATGTTTTTGGTTGGAAATTTTAATCATTTCAGCAATGCAAGTACTTTTTCAAGGTATTTACCTGATGAAGTGATTACTCTCGACCCTTTAAATTCTTTTGAAAGATATAGTCAACATGCAATTTTACAGATTTATTCCCCCATCTTCAAAACTGAAGATGGGATCACACCAATACCGCATATTGCCAAAGATTATATTTATAACAAATTAAATAAAGAGTTTATTATTAATATTAGAAAAAACATTTTCTTCCATAATAATAAACCATTAACCGCAGAAGATATAATTTTTACTATAAAGAGGTTGTGCCTAAAAATGAATGGTAAAATTAGAATACTGCCTCTTATTAATGGTTGTACTTCAGGTAAAGAAGTTTTTGGAGTACAAAAAATTAATGAACATAAAATTAAAATTAAATTGAAGAAATACTTCCCCCCATTTATATCTTACTTAGCATCACCCCAATTTATGATACTTCCAAAAAATTTTCATGGAAAAAATGAAAAGGACTTTTTTAATAAACCGATAGGCACAGGACCGTATATCCTTGAAAAGCGTAGTAATACAGTTGTTATACTGACAAGCAATAAAAACTACTTTTTAGGAAAACCTGATATTGAAAAAATACTACTCTATACAGAATCAAAAGAAAAAATATATGAACGAGTAAAAAACAAAACGATAGATGATATATTTCCGCTGGCACCACCACCCACTTATCCAGTTGAATATAAAAAAGTTTTTGTTAATACAGCTTCAACCATTTTTTTAGCTTTTAGACCAAATTTTGCTAATTATGGAAATCTGCATTTAAGAAAAGCTATTCGTGCTTCGATTGATACCAATGAAATTCAAAAGGTACTAAAAACTATACAAGGCTTTGTTCCTGCTACAGGAGTTATCCCATGGGGTGCTATAGGTTATGACTCAAAATTACCAAATACACATTTTAATTCTAAGAAAATATTATTTCATATAAAAAAAGCTGGCTATAATTCAAAAAGTGATGTACCAAAAGTTATTATTCACTCTGCCCTAAAGGATGATTTATCTAAAAAGCTTCCTGCTTTAATTAAAATACAGTTAGAAAATGCTGGCTTTAGAGTTATTATTGTCAACCAGTCCCTACCCGAACTTTTTAGAGATATTAAAGCAAATAAAATCGGCATTATGCTTATCAATCCCACTATGAGTTCTATAGATAGTTATCAGTTCCTTGAGATGTGGCGATCTGATTTCAAGAGTAAAGGACTGAATGCTTATGATAATGAATTCGATGCAACTTTAGAACAGGCTTTATTAACTCCAGATAGGTACATGAGAGCTAATATTTATAAAAAAGCAAACGGCTTACTAATGCAAAAAGCATTCACCATTAATTTTGGCTATATAACCCATAAAATATCATTAAGAAAAAAGAGATGGAAGTATCCAAAGTTAGATTTTATGGGGCCATTTTTCTTAGATATGTATAAAGTCAAAAATAACCAAGATTGATTTAGAATTATTTTTTATAGAGGAAAAACTTGTCAGAGATAAATTTAGAAATTAGAAATAACTATAAAGATTTTTTCAGTGCTATTAATGATTCTACCAGAGGTGTTTTGGGTAGAATTTGCGGTGCTTTTTTGGGCTTCAGATTGGGTTTTCTTACAGGTCTTTCATGGGGATGGAGGAACTTACGAATAAACCCATTTAGCATAGTCCGCATAGAAAAACATGTCCACCTTCGATTCGCTGGTAAATTTTCAATTGGATATTCCTTGAAAGAGCGAATTCCTTTGCCAGGATATATTAGAACTGGTCTTGTCGTGATGAAAAATGGCTCTTTGAAAATAGGTAAAAATGTATCTTTGATTAATGGTGCCACTGTACATGTTTCACCAAACGCTAGAATTGAAATAGGCGACAATACTTTTATATCATATGGTTCACAGATAATTTCAAGAAATAAAATATCCATTGGTGTCAACTGTGCAATTGCATGGAATGTAACTATTATGGATCATAATTTGCATACCTTTCATGATGGCAGCAAAAAAAAATCTTCTATAAATATAGGAGATGATGTATGGATCGGCCACCATGTAACTATTCTTCCTGGGGTAAATATTGGTAATGGATCGGTTATTGGAGCTAATTGTGTGGTAACTAAAGATGTTCCTGCAAAATCACTAGCTGTTGGAAATCCGGCAAGAATTATAAAAAGAGATATAACATGGCAAATTTAGTAATTTTATAAAAAGGAGTCACTTGACTTGAGTGGTATCAATAAATAAAGAGAGGTGAGAACTATTTTTAGTCATTTATCAAAATGAAAAAGTAGAATAATTATGGGTCAATTAAAAGCTAGGTTTTCTAAAGAGTTATTTGTTTATTTTCTATCACAAATTCTTCAGTGGTTCAGTTATACAGCTATTTTTAAAATATTACTTATTGAAGTATCTGGCAGACAATCGCTTACACCTATTTATGTTGCTGTTCTGGCTTTAAGTAGAGGTCTGTCCGGGTTTGTTTTAAATAAAAACAGGTTTTTTGCAAATATAAATACCTATAAAATTCTAATTGGTGTAGGCGTCGCACTTACAATAGTACAATTGTTTGCTGCACATAGTAAATTAGTCATTTTTTTCTTATTAGTAACTGGTCTAAAACTTGGTCTTTTAACTATTTTTCAAATTTGGAGAGATTTCTATACACAAAAACAGGACACACGTTCCCATTCGACTGTGACCACTATTGATTTTGTATCTTTAGCTTTAGGAGCTTCTGTTGGTGGTATACTAACATCTGCTTTAAGCCCTATAATCGTAATAGGGCTAGACATAATGTTTTTAATCATTATTTTTAGTCTAATAACTAGGGAGAAGGGTGATAATTTTATTAATGCTATTGAAGAAGAAAATGTAAATCACAATTCTCAAATGAAAAATAAATTACCGCTTTGGGGACATTTTACCAAATCTTTTTCAGATGGCAGTTTTCAGGGGCTTCTACCTATTATGGCATATAAACATCTAAATATGTCAGCGTCAGTATTTGGCTTATCGGTTTCATTATCAGGAGTTTTAATTGCCATCGGCGCTCAATTAACATCATATCTTGTTAACAAGATAAAACAAAATCCATACTACATGTGTTTTATAGCAACTGTTGCCAACGCATTATTTTTGTGGCTTTGTTTTTCTTCATTACATATTTATTCATTTATCTTGTGGCTTGGCCTAGCTAGCATAGCTTCTGGGATAGTTCTGGTTAGCACTAGAATTGTACTTATATCTAAGTCAAAACAAACGAACAATATCAAAAGAGTCTCAATAACAAAATACTACAATGCGTTTAGATGGTCCGGGTTAGCATTAGGTTCATTTGTTTTAGCTCTTTTTATTAGGACCGTACCTTTTGATCATTTATATAAAGTATTTATGATCATAATGACATTTTCAGGAATTATTATTCTATTTGGAAACTTTACTAAAAAAAGTAAAATCGCTGCAATTAGCGGGAAAATAAACAAGTTACTTTTAATAACTGCTTCAATAACTTTTCTTTTAGGATCTTCAGCTTGTTATTTAATTTTTATGAAAAATCCGAAGTTGCAGTTCCTTAAATCTACTGAGTCATTGATTATGCCTTACTTTTCTTTAGCAGAAATGAATATGAAAATTTCTGACTTAAATGAAACAATAAGGCTTACAAGAAACTATAGTTTTCCCCATGAAGTCAGCAAAGTGACAATTAAAACAGTCAATAATAATTTAATATTTGAAGAATTTTTTAAAGAAAGCGTTCATTATTTACCTCAAGACATATCTGAAAAAATTGTAGTTCAAAATAATAAAATAAAGATAGTTAGAGATCTTTACGGTTTTTTTAAAGAAATCTATTCTTATCATTATTTGGTAAAAAATGCAGGTCCAGACAATGAAGATATAACTATTTCAATCATTTTAGATACAGTTCCTTTTTTTCATAAACTGTATTTCTCTTTTATCTTAGCTATTTTAACATTTGGAATATCATTATTTATTGGTTATCGAACTATAAAAGCCTTAATAAAAAAAATTGTGGACCCACTCTCAAAGATTACTATTGAACTGGAATCAAAACTTAGCGAGCAACAATTACCCGATAAGACAAATATAATTTCTCCCGTATTAGCAGAGCACTCATTAGAAGTAAAAAGACTAATTGATAGCTATAATAGTTTAATTAAGCGATTAGATGAACAAGCAAAGCTTGTTGCTATAGGTCAGACAACCAGTATGCTAGCTCATGACATTAGAAAGCCTCTGTCACAAGTTCAAGTTGTTCTAGATTCATTTGATATATTTAAAAATAATTCATCTATGTTAGAGCAAGCAAAAAAAGATGTAAGCAAAGCAATTACCAATGTTGAAGGAATGCTTCATGATGTTATGGATTTTTCTAGAGAAGTTAAGCTAGAAACTAAAGCAAAATCTCTTGGTGGGATATTTGACTTTGTAATAAGGCAAGTTGTACAAGTATACAATAACATTGAGATTGAGTTTGATTACAATTTTGGAGCCGAGTTCAGACCTTTTGTTGCTGAAGAGAGGTTTGCTCGTGTATTGTCTAACATTATAGGTAACGGAATAGAAGCCATAACTTTAATTGGTGGAAAAAATAATGGGATTATAGATATAACTACAAAACTTCATCATGATGAGAAAGATTATATAGAAATTATTATTGGTAATGATGGGCCTCCTTTTCCAAAAGGCATTGAGGATCAACTATTCGAAAGTTTTTACACCTCAGGCAAAGCAAAGGGAACGGGTCTTGGTTTAGCTTCAGCTAAAAAGATTGTAGTACTTCATGAAGGTGAAATATTTGCAAGAAATAAAGAAGATGGAAATGGCGTTGAGTTTATAATTAGGTTGCCAGTGTCTGATGAATTAGAGGATATTGACGAGAATATACTCCCACAGCACAGTAACGATGTCTTTCAACCAGAAGAAGACCTAAACGGATTGATACACTCATTAAGAAGATGGAAGGAAAGGTTTTTAAGATAGTTTTATTGGAAGACGAGGCTTTATATAGAGCTTGGGTAAAGAACCTAATACAAAGCAATGATACCTTACAAAAATCTGTCATCCTATATGACGCTTCAACGGTGGATGAAGCACTCTTATTGGTTGAAAAGGAAAAACCATCTCATGCAATTATTGATATAGATTTAGGAGCTGGAAAAAATGGATATGACTTTTTAACTGCTGTAAAAGATAATACAGCATTAAAAACTATTATACATTCAAATCGAACACTTGAAGAATTTAAGCAAAAGGCTAAAGCTTTAGGAGCAAATGGTTTTGTACCCAAACCGTTACCTTTATCTAGTTTGGTTGAATTTCTAACCGGTGAAAAAATACCGGTTGAAGAAACCCCAGTTAATAAGAACACTAAGAAAATTTACTGTTGCGATGATACATCCATCATTAGAGATCATCTGGACTATCTTTTTGAAGGTTATCTAACAGAAAAACCTAACACATTTGAATTTGAGATATTCAAAAATGGCGAAGAACTTATCGAAAGAGCTAAAAAAAGCAAACCCGCATTGGTTTTTACCGACCTCAATATGCGAGAATCCGGTGGTCAATTAGACGGCTATGAAGTAATAGCAGCAGTCAAAAAAATGTCCAGGAAAACAAAAGTATATTTAATATCCAATGAACCTTTACAATTATCAGTGGAACCAACTAAAAGAGCAGGCGGCGATGGAGCATTGGAACAACCACTGAGTAAAAAGGTGATTTACCAAATTCTAGATAAACTATTTCTAACCTAGACTAGGCTATGAAAACTCTTTTGCCCTCAGTTTACCTGTGCATTTGACTCATCCTTGGGTAATTAAAAATTATAAGTTGTTTCAGTGTTCGTTACCGTTCCTTCCAATTAGCCTTCACAATTGCATAAAGATATGAAACCGGTCTGTTTAAATGCTCCCCTTTCGGTGTTATAAACCATCCAACATCATGATTCCAAAATCTACACATTGCCTTGAATACCCAATTTGGTTCCCAATCTTTACTTTTCAATCCCTCATAGCTCTTCCATTCACCGACAATCGTACTGGCAAAGGTTTTATATAAAGATAATTTGGTGTCAAGATTTAGTTCTTTATTTATCTTTCCAAACCAATCAACAACAATACCATCAAAATATTTGGACATATCAGGATCATCGGCAACTCCATGATTAAAGAAATTGGGGGCTAATGGAGAGGTTTCTTCCTTAAGAGTAGCTTTGACAAGGTTTAAATGTCTTTTTAGACTATTATAAATAAGATAGGTTTTAGTTGGTGGTTTGATTGCTTCTGTCCCAGAAGTTTTATTATCAGGAATGCTAGAAACATTAGCTTTGACATTATGAGCCTTATTTTTGGAGAGGGTATTTTCTTCTACTTTATTTTCTACATCCACTTTAGTTTCTACATCCACTGATTCATTTGATTCAGAATCTCCACAATCATAGTTTTCAAACTCTTCTGTTTGTACCTCTATCTTCTCAATTAGCTGACTCTCATCAATTGCTAAACTTGCATAGATCTCATTTACCAGTTTATAACTACCGGCTCTATTTCTAGTAGGCTTTTCCAAACAAACTAATATACCATAGCTAAGAAGCATTGAGATGAAACCGTTATAAGTCTGCTGTCCTATTCCGCAGTCTCTAACGGGAGCATTATTGATAAGATCATTCATAATCCGACGTGAAAGTAGAAAAGTGTCTCGACATTTGGTAGATATTCCCAGTAGTAGAATAGCAAATAACCGGACATGAATCTCTTTTGATTTTCTTAAGGTCTTGTATTCAGTCTTTAACTCTTCCGGGAAAAGACGAAATGGTTTTACACAGCCCAGCTTATCGTTAAACTGCTGACACATTCTTTCTAATTTTGATCTTTCATTTGCTAGTTTCGATTGATCTACAGTAAAAAGAGCCTTGTTACACTGTAACTGCATTATATTAGTTGCTTTGTCTTCCATGACTGTTCCCTTTCAAATAAGAAAATATTGAATAAGATTATTCTTAATAAGAACGATCACCTACAACGGTTTCTTATCAATACGGTTATTCTTGTTATCTTGTTAGTAACTATCTCAGTTGTTGTAGAATAGCTGGACCAATACGAAAGCCAGAACAAAAAAGGTGGATGAAATCAACCTTACTTTTAATGATTTGTAATGGAAATTGTGTGAATAATAGGCTATGGTGTGTCTTAGACATGAGATCCTCCGTTTTAGGATTTTGTGTTTAGAGGTTCAGGAAAGTTGTGCGCTTTCTTGAATCTCGCGTCTAAAAACTATCCACCATTTTGAAAAAGAAATCAATAGCATTTTAAAAATTATTTTGATCCAAACCATACAAATAGGTCTCTTGAGAATATTTTTTTATAGGGTTTTAAATATCGTTATCAATATCAATATCATTATCGATATCATTATCGATATCATAATCATGGATTTGGTTATGAAAAATAGTGCTACATTTTGGTGGTCTGGGAGGTTAATTGAAATGGGTGGTGAACTCTGTATGGTTAAGTGTTGTCAAACATTTAAGGCTTAAGTTTTAATAGAATACTTACCAATTGGTCTTTTTCTATCGGCTTCGGTAAAAAGATCATTCCTTTATCAAAATTTGAAATAGCATCCTTGTTTTGACTTGATGTAAGAATATAAGTTGCATCGGATATAATCTTCCTTGTATCAGATATTAGTTCAATTCCACTTTTTGAATTTTTGCCCAGGTCACAATCGGATATAACTATATCTAGTAGGACTTCGAAACATTTATTATAGGCTTCATCGTAGGTGGTAGATATAAATATTTCAGCTTTGGGAAAAATTTCTTTAACAATCGACGAAATACATTCAATTTGAACTGGATCATCGTCTACTACCAAAATATTTCTCACGCAATTATATTTTTCCTGTACCAAACACAGATCATTCTTTTCCGCTTCTTCTTCAAAAGCATCTTGAATTTGTCGCACAGGTATCTTCTGATATAATTCTGCGATAATAAACTCTTCTTCTTTTATTTCAAGGTTTAGGTTAACCCTAGTTTCAAGTGGTAAATCAACTAAAAACTCAGGACCTGTTGCTGTGTTTATGACAGATATATTACCTTTGTGAGCTTCTACCATTTGCTTAGTAATCGCCAATCCCAAACCAGTCCCTTTTTCTTTGCCGAAGGTGGCAAAGGGATCAAATAGGGATTCTATATGTTCTTGTGGAATTTTAGGTCCGTCATCACCGATAACAATTCTTACATTACCACCCAAAATTTGGGTTGATATCCATATTACCCCCTTTCCCTTCATAGCTTCTACAGCGTTTCCAACCAAATTATGAATGACTCGAGTCATTTTTGAGCGGTCAAGATTTATCTCCAATTGATCAAAAATAGATAGTTCTATTTTAATTTTAGCGTCTTTTTTGGACAGAAATAGTTCCTTCAGTACTGATCTTACAAAGCCGTGGCAATTAACCCGCTCATAAACCAAATCTTTCTTTCTTGAAAACTCCATCATCTCATCTAACATGCTACTAACTGAAGAAACAGAGTTTATAATCGATTCACTGGTATTTTTTAGATATTGAGGGTCATTTAGGTGATCAGGCAGTGCATCTAGAAAAGACTTCAAATTATTAAAGGGGCGTCTTATGTCATATCAACAACCACGCTTAAAAAACGTGGTTTGATTTCCACCTACAAGGCGGTTC
>CAZJDM010000147.1:0-10557 GCA_964544765.1 uncultured bacterium | reverse complement strand
GAGATGATGAAAGATTCTAAATTTATAATGTCTACCATTATTCGTGCCAGAATAACCACTACCAGTTATTACATCGGTTTTATTCCCGGTATATTAGCTATCATGCTTGGTACCATGATAGCAGGTTTGGGGATTTATAAAAGGCAAACAGCGTCTTTATTTAAGGAACTAGAGGTGTAAAGAGGAGTTGTTGATGAGTTCAAGAAAGTTAGAATTTTTAATAGTATTTTTAAGAAAAATATTTCCTTTTATAATTGGTTTAGTAGTTGTTCATGTTTTATCTGCACAGCAACAAAGTAAAAAGGAAAATAGTGCTGCTAAAGATTTGGCCAGCACTAACGAGAAAACAGGAGAGTCTGTTAAAAAAACTCCTTCAGCAATTACTGGTGATGAGGTGCTGGCCAGAATTGATAAGAATTTGCATGTTGATCACGCCATTAGTTTAACTAAAATGGTTATACATGGACGATCTAGGCCCAATGTAATTACTGCCAAGACCTGGGTAAGAGGTAAAAGTGATGCGTTTTCCGAATATTTATCTCCAGCTAGGGAGAAGGGAAAAAAAATGCTGCGGTTGAAGGATAAATTATGGATTTACGTTCCCGAACCTAGTGATCGTATTATAGCCATATCGGGGCACCTTTTGCGTCAATCGGTGATGGGATCGGATCTTTCTTATGAGGATATGATGAATAACGATTCTTTAGCTTCGCAATATGTTGCGGTAGTTAAAGGTAAGACAACTATAATAAATCGCCCTTGTTTGTTAGTAGAACTTACAGCAAAAGTAAAAGATATATCGTACTATCGTCGGAGAATTTGGGTTGATTCGGTAAGATGGGTTCCCTTAAAAGAAGAATTATTTGCTAAGAGTGGCAAGCTTTTAAAAAGAATGACTATTGATGAGGTAATGCAGGTAGAGAGTCGTTGGTATCCCAAAAAAATGACTTTCAAAGATATGTTATCAAGGGGAAAAGGCACTGAATATTATGTGGATGCGATTGATTTAAAAACACCTGTTCCTGATTTTAAGTTTAACAAAGCCGCTTTACGGCGGTGATCCATTTAACTGACGTCAGTAAATGCCGACCCCTTAAACGATATAATAAAATACAATAGTTATAATTAGAAAATCTGATTGACAAAAATTAGATTAATAAATAGGTTATCTTGGCTATCTGGAAGTGGTGTAGTAATAATTTCACTATTTTAGATTAATTGGGATAAACTAAATTGTCAATTAGTTGTAGTTGGTTTGATAAGGAATATTGTTGTTTACAATATTATAATATCATAAATTAATAAATTAATAAATTAATAAATTAATCATCGACAATTTAGTTTGATTTTAATATTTACCTGCCCATGTTATATTTCAAACTGGTATTTGTAATAATTCTGGTTGCATTTTTAAAAACATTTCTACTTTATGGTAATGTTTGCACGAGTATCCTAGTTGATCAAGCTGTTTTTAATGAAGTTCGAGTAGGTATTGGTCAAGAGGCAGTGTTAGCGGAACGATTAGTAGTTTTATTCAAAAGAATTCAAGCCAATTGTCCTGACTGTGTAACAGGGAAAATTTCTTATCAGGTTTTCCAAGCTTTTATTGAGAAAGCCAGAGGAGAAATTGATAGGCAGAGTGATGTTGAAGTTTTGGCCTTTTTAAATTATTGGGTGAAAAAAAGTAAAACAGAGGATTCTTTGTGGGGATTAAGGTCTTCAGAACAAAAACCAGCAGATTTAGCCGAACTTTTTAATAGAGATTTCAGTGATATTCATTTTTATTTCTCAAATGTCTATAATACAATGTTGACTCAAGCTAGTTTTGTTAATTTAAGGTTGAGTAAACCAGAAAATTTGACTGACCAAAAACTTGATGAACAACAATCCAACATTGAAACTACAGTAATTGCGTTATATTGGGATTCCCTTTTTCGTAGGATGAGGAGTAGAGTTATTGATGTATCAGAATTGACGGGCTTTTATCAATGGCCACGTTGGAATATTAGTGATTTAGATCGTACTCGCTTTTTAGAATTGTTCGATCAGTGGAAGCCAACTTGGAAACTAACGACTTTTGTTAATAATAGTACTATTCAAAAAAACCTACGTGTGTCACCTGTCAAGATAGTATAGTAGAACCACCGTGAAACGCGAATGACCGTTTATCTAGTAAGAGTTCTATATTTAATTCGTTCGGGTTTTAAATTGGTTTTGCCTTTGCGTCTTTTTAAATCTTCCTCATATTCAGAATAGTTACCATCAAACCACACTACTTCGCTATCTCCCTCAAAAGCAAGAATATGGGTAGCGATACGATCTAAGAACCATCGATCATGACTAATCACAACAGCACAACCGGCGAAGTTATACAAGCCTTCCTCTAATGCTCTTAAGGTATTTACATCTAAATCGTTAGTAGGCTCATCTAGTAAAAGAACATTGCTTTCTTGCTTTAGCATCATAGCTAGTTTCAAACGATTCTTTTCACCGCCAGACAACATACCTACTTTTTTCTGTTGATCTTCACCAGAAAAATTAAAACGAGCTATATAGGCCCTGGAGTTTATTTCTCTTTTGCCTAAAGTTAAAAACTCGGCTTTATTTGATACCATCTCCCAAACAGTTTTTTCGTTATTTTTATTATTAAAAACTTCATTAGCCTGTTCCATATAACCTAACTTTACAGACTGACCTATCTTGACGTGCCCAGAATCGGGCCTTAATTCATTATAGAGAATATTAAATAAAGTAGACTTTCCGGACCCATTACCTCCTATAACTCCAACGATTCCCCCTGGAGGTAATTTAAATTCTAATCCTTCAAATAGTAATTTGTCATCAAAACTTTTAGCCAAGTTCTCAACTTCAATAACCTGATCTCCCAACCTGGGACCAGGAGGAATAAAGATTTCTAAATCCTTTATCAACTGATCTGTCTCTTGACTCGCTAACTTATTATAAGCTGATATCCTAGCTTTATTCTTTGTATGTTTTGCTTTAGGAGTGAGTCGAATCCATTCTAATTCTCTTTCTAGTGTTCTTCTTCTCTTATCTGTATCCTTTTTTTCGGTTGAAAGTCTTTTTTGTTTTTGGTCGAGCCATGAGGAATAATTCCCTTTCCAAGGAATACCACGACCTCGGTCCAGTTCTAAAATCCATCCCGCGACATTGTCCAGAAAATATCGGTCATGAGTAACGGCTATTACGGTCCCTTTATATTCTTGCAAATATCGTTCCAACCAAGCTACTGATTCAGCATCCAGGTGATTAGTCGGCTCATCTAAAAGTAGTATATCAGGAGATTGAATTAATAACCTGCATAATGCTACTCGACGCCGTTCTCCTCCTGATAGGACCTCAACCAGTTTATCTGAAGCAGGACAGCGTAAAGCATCCATAGCGTATTCTAAACGATCATCTAAGGTCCATGCATCCATTGAATCTAACTGATCCTGGACCTTGGCTTGTCTTTCAATTAGTTTATTCATTTCATCATCAGACATGTTTTGCCCGAACTGGTCATTAATCTGATCAAATTCCCGCAAAAGGGAGACTATTTCCTGGGCCCCTTCTTGAACAACTTCTTTTACAGTTTTAGACTTATCTAGAAAAGGATCTTGTTCTAAATATCCAACACTATATTCTTTAGCAATATGAGTTTCCCCGTTGTACTCTTTATCAATACCAGCAATGATCTTTAATAATGTACTTTTTCCTGAACCATTGAGTCCTAACACACCGATTTTAGCGCCATAAAAGTAAGAAAGTGAAATGTCTCGTAAAACTTGTTTGTTTGGAGGATACGTCTTTCCTACATTTAACATTGAATATATTATTTTTTTGTCATCCATTAAAATAACCCCCGTCGTTTCGTCTGGCATAATTTACTTAGCTATGGAGAATATGTCAATCCTTACTTATTATTTTGATTGTCAGGTGGGACCTCGTATGGTGAGCTACATACATCCAGATTCTATACCTCTACTTATTCTTCTTGCCGCTAGCTGCCTTAGCGCTGTTTCTAGTCGCTCTAGAGCTGGATTAAGAGAAACTAATTAAAGCTTTTCTTAATTTTTTACTTGAGAATCTTTTTTTCTTACTTTTGCCATTTTTACCATTTTGATCACTTGTACTAGTTTTGCCATCTTTATCATTTTGGAGGTATTTACCCTATTAGAATTAGAGTAATTACGTTGATTATAAAACGGTATAAAAAATACATATTTGCCACCTAATCAAATAGTAATAATAGTATTATGCACAAGTTTATATTGCAGTGACTGTTTGTTATTATTTAAAATTAAAATCAATGTTTTATTAATAGATGTATATTTGAGTGTGTATTAATGTATATATAAGACAAAGTATATATAAGATATGTCTTAGTCAGAGTTAAGATAATTTTCTATAAAATTAACTATTTTAATTGGATCTTCAAATGGTTTAGGTAAGAAATCTTTGGCTCCTTGTGATAGTGCATATTGTAAGTCTTTATCGTGTTTGCTAAATCCAGACATAATAACAACAGGAGTATTGGACTGAAATTCCTTTGTTTTGTTTAATATATCCAATCCTGATGCTTTTGGCATTTTTAAATCAGTTAGAATCAGATCAAATTTTTCCTTTTTAATTAGTTCAATAGCATTTTTGGGATCTGCTATCATTCTGGTCTCAAAACTATCTTCTACATATTCACAGAAAATTGCCGCAACATCTATCTCATCATCGATCACAAGTATCTTAGGTTTGTCTTTATTTTTATTGATTGAATCCGACTGGTTATTGTTATTGATCGAATAAGATTGAGATCGAGTTTCTTCAGTAATACTTTGCGTATTTTCAGTTGTATTTTTGTTAATTGGGAAAGCGATTATAAATTTCGTTCCTTTTCCACAATTGCTCTCGATTGAAATGGTTCCATTATGTTTATCCACAATATTTCTGGTTATAGACAAACCTAGGCCTGTTCCTTTTCCTGTTTCCTTGGTAGTAAAAAAGGGATCAAAAATATTTTCTTTGATTTTTTCGGGTATACCGGTTGCATTGTCTTCAAAAAGGATTTTTACATTTTTTCCCTCCACTAAAGATGTAATAGTGATTTGTTTTTTTCTATTGTCTTTGACATCATCAAAAGCATCTCGACTATTGATCAGTAAATTTTGAAAAACACTTTCCAGTTGGGTCATATCTCCCCATATTGGGATTAGTGAATCGGATAATGATAAATTGATTGATATTTCTTGTAGTTCAAGCTGGGTTCTTAAAAATTCGAGAGCATTATTTATAGGTTCAGAGATACCAAAGTGTCTCATTTCAGTACTTTTACTTTCTCTGGTGAAAGTTCTTAAATGGTTGATAATGGCTCTCATTCTTTCAGCCGCTTTTTTAATTTTTTCAGCTTTCTCTTCTACTTTTGCTGGATCGTTCTTTGAGGTGGTTAAGAGATTAGCGTGCCCCAAAACAGTAGTCAGAGGGTTGTTTAGTTCATGAGCTACCCCTGATGCCAGAACTCCTATTGAGGCCAATTTTGCCGATTGAATATTAATGGCTTCTGAAATTTTAAGTTGCTTTTGTAATTTACAATATTTTTCGGCCCTAATAACCGAATTTAGCAATTCTTTATCTGAGAAAGGTTTTTCTATATAGTCAAATACGCCTTCTCTAATGGAATCAATTATATTTGATTTTTCCCCATGTCCTGTAACCATGATTACAACTATTTTGGGAAAATTCTTTTTAATACGTGAGAGTAATACCAGACCACCTTCACCAGGCATTTTTACATCGGTAATTACTATATCCGGGGGATTATTTTCTATAATGGCTAATGCTTTAACCGTAGATTCTGCGGTAGTAAGAGAATATTGACGGAGAATATCTACAAACAAATCTCTGGCATCTTCTTCATCATCTACTATTAAAATTGAGATTTGTTCTGAGTTCATATACTATATCTCATTATCTCATTAACTTAATTCTTCTTTATATATAACATCTCTATATTCACAGTTATAAGATGATTTAAAGTTATTAGAGGTCTTTTCATCATTTTTATATATGGGTAATTTGATACGAAAGGTAGTTCCTTCCTTTGAGGTGTTTAAACAATTTATATTACCCTTATGTTCCCGTATAATTCCAAATGAAATGGAAAGACCAAGTCCGGTCCCTTTTCCTACTTCCTTAGTTGTATAAAAAGGATCAAATATTCGATCAATTTTTGATTTTTCAATACCGGTACCATTATCTGAAAAATCTAAAATGACAGAGTTATTTTCAACTTTTGATGACACTCTAAGTAAACCTCCTTCGAGAGGGAAAACGGAAGTAATTGCATCTCGACTATTTGATATCAAATTAGTGAACACTTGTTCAAGTCGATTGTTATTACCATTAATTTGGGGATCATTTCTAGAAAGATATAATTCTATTTTAATATTGCGAAGTCGAAGCTGTTCTTTAAATAAAATAAAAGAGTTAGAGATCGTATCATTTATTGATGTTGGCTTAAAATTTTGTTTTGTCTGTCGAGAAAAATCTCTGAAATATTGAATGATTTTTTTCATTCGATCACAATTTTTACTAATTTTGGAAATATAATTCTCAACATCTTTAAATGTAGCTAGTTCGTTTGTTTCAAAATAAGCTTTCATTCTTTCATTGAAGCCCATAATAAACTGTAATGGGTTATTTAACTCATGGGCCAGTCCGGAACTCATTACACCTAACGAAGCCAGTTTAGCGTTTTGTACAAGTTGAGCTTGGGTTTCTTTTAATTTATCATGTGCTATATGCAACTCTTTTGCTCTTTTTTGTGCCTCTTTAGCTGAGGAAGCAGCTTTTGCCGAAAGTTTCTTTTCTTTTAGCAGCATAAGCTTCATTTCGGTGATATCTCTACCTGTACATACGATACCTTGTATTTTTTTATGAGCATCTAGCATGACCGATCCGGAAAAAAGAACCGGAATTTTGTTTCCATCTTTGGTGATAAATGTTTTCTCAAGCTGATCCATAGAGCCTGTTTCTAATAATTTTTCTATAAAAGAAGAAATTTCTGCTTCTCCTTCGTTTTTATAGATAATTTTACTGAAAGGTTGATTGATAATTTCGCTGTCTTTATATTTAAGTAGTTCATTTAAGGCTTGATTGACGTATTTTATTGTTCCATCTGGATTAAGCACAATAAGCATATCCATCATGGATCTTATGATATTGTCCATGTAATCCTTTGATACATGACTGACTTTTAGCTTAAGGCGCATATCATCCAAGGCCTCAGCTAAGTGACCAAGTTCGTCCTTATTAGTGAGTGTAATAGAGGTTGTCAGGTCTCCATCTCCAAGATTCTTTGCTTGTCTGACAAGATCTCTAAGAGGATGTGTTACCGTTTTGGCGATCAAAATAATTTGGGTTAAGATTTTTATCAGGAGCATAAGACCTAATGCAATAATCAAGCTCCAAATATGCTCATTTATCAACATTTCGTAAATGGTCTTATACATTCCTATTTCGACTGTACCAAGGATGTAATCTTGGTCAGAATTTATTTTGATATCTCGGTGGTAAGTTCGTACTTGTTCATTTTTTGAAGATAAAGATAGAGATGAAGGAGAAGATGAAGATTCTTCTACTACGGTCTTCTTGTCATCAGTAAGTTTAATGCGAATAAAAGCAACGCTACTTTCTTTTTCAATTAAAGATTCGACTAATTGTTGAAGCGCGGGATAATCTTGGTAAAGAATTGGTCCAATAGCAGCTTTGGATATCGCGTAGGTCAACATCTTGGCCTGGGCATCCATTTGTTTTATAAGTATGTTTTGCTCTTTAGGAATCTTGTAGATTGAATAAGCAATTGTTATTAAAATTGTCAGAAGCGATGTCCAAAAAATAAGCTTTAAATCTAGTCGATTTATAAGAGAAAACATTGTTTTCTTCCTTACTTAGATTTTTGACAATTATCGAATTCATGGGTATTTTGCATTGCTAATTCGATGAATTTATACTCTTCGTGACTGGTTGGGAAAAATCCTTGCGATTTTAATGCTTTGAGAGCGGATTTGTCCTTTAAATTGAGCAGTGCTAATTGAAGAGCTTTGTATATTTTTTCATCCAGACCTTCCTTCACAACCCAAGGTTTGGTGACATTTGTAAAGCTATGTAAGACTCTAACATTACCCTTTTTCTTGTTTCTTTTGTGGAAGGTTGACTCCTTGAGGGCACCTGCGTCAAAACTTTTACTGGCAACAGCCGAGAAAACATTATCATGACGATTCAAATATTCAAATTTTGCCAGATCTTTGGCACAGACTCCTGCTTTTACCAGTTCTCTTTGTGATAAGTAACGTCCAATAGTAGAAACCTTGTTTCCAAAGCCGAATGTTCCGCCTTTCAATTGATTCAGCTTTCTGATTGGACTATCTTTGTGTACGATAATTAGACCGTTAAATCTTTTCTTTCCTTTTCGGTTTCCCATAACCAGTAGTCGAATATTCGGATTTTGCTTTTTGGCTACTATATAAGAAGCAGGACCTAGGCGAGCGAAATCTACTTGGCCTTTTACTACTCCCTCAATGGCGTCATCATATGTTCGAAATACCTTAAAATTAACTTTTACCGGTTGTTTAAAGTAATTGGTCATATATTGTTCAATTTTGGCCATTACTGGTAGAAACCTTTTTCCTACTACTGCTGCGCTGTCTGTCGAATTTATCCCAAATTTAACTTTGATAGTAGATGGTTGCTTAGCACTAACACCAATTAGAAATATAGTTGTCAAGAAAAGTAAGAACTGAATTTTTTGTAATGGTTTCATTTGTTATTTCCTTGTTTAATGGTTAATGTGTTCTGAGTTATAAACTTTAATTAAGATAAAATAATATTAAACAAAAATGTAAAAAGCGTCATTAAGAATAAAAATATAAATATGATACAAAACCTACAATAGTACATTACATATATATTAATTGATGGATTAATCAAGTATAATTAATCATGAAATTATGTATCCATATGTAAACAATGAAAAATATAAATTAAATTATTAGATAGACAAATACAGTCTTTTGTTTTATAAAATTATGTACTATATTACGAAGCTGGGTTGCTTGAGAGTTTAGTCGATAAATTAAATTAAATAATATCAATATGCTATGATTGAGTTAGCCATTTGAATCTTATGCCTTTGGAGAATGATCAATTATGAGCCAAAATTTGAAATTTGTTTCTATAAACAAGGCTTCTCCTGAAAAACGTGTTGCTTCAATACGAATTAAAGATTTTAAAGAAATCTACCAAGATTTCAGTTCTAGTACCTTAATAAGTCAAGCATCACGTTGTTCTCAATGTAGAATTCCATTGTGTCAGATTAATTGTCCTTTACATAATTATATTCCCAACTGGTTAAAATTAGTCGCGGAAAATCGTTTAAAAGAAGCTTACTTATTATCATCATCTACCAATTTGTTCCCAGAAATATGCGGTAGGGTCTGTCCTCAAGAATCCCTTTGCGAAGGATCATGCGTTATCAAGGAAAATTTTTCCTCTGTCACTATTGGAGCCATAGAAAAGCATATAACTGAACATGCATGGCAAAATGGATGGGTAAAACCATTAGAACCAAAGAAAGAATTGAAATATAGTGTCGGAATAATTGGTTCAGGGCCAGCAGGATTATCAGCTGCCGCGGTCCTAAGAGAATATGGATACCAGGTTGTTGTTTATGAGCGTGATCATCGAGTAGGTGGTTTGCTTACTTATGGAATTCCATATTTTAAACTCGACAAAAGCCTGGTGTTTCGTCGAGAAGAGTTATTAAGATCATCGGGGATCAGTTTTCAAAACAATATAACCATTGGTCAAGATTGCTCGTTTCAAGACCTTAGAGACAAGCACGATGCCATCCTCATTGCTACTGGCGTTTATGATCATAATAAGAACAATATTAAGGGTGGTAATTTAAAAAACATTGTTCCAGCTTTAGAGTATTTGAAAGCCTCTAATAAAAAGGTGTTGAATGAAGAACAAGATACTGATTCCCTAATTAATCAATTTGATGTTAAAGGAAAGCAAGTTGTCGTAGTAGGGGGCGGAGATACAGCTATGGACTGTGTGAGAACTGCTTTAAGGCAAAAGGCTCAAGCGGTAACATGCTTGTACCGTCGAGATAGACAAAATATGCCGGGATCAACCAGTGAAATTGTATGCGCTCAAGAAGAAGGAGCTTCATTTAAATGGCTCCACGCTCCGTATGAATATTTAGGTGAAAAAGAGGTTATTGGTATTAGGGTAACTCAAATGCAACTAGGAGAAACAGACGCGCATGGTCGTAGGATATCTATACCCGTACCTGATTCTTTAAGTGATATTAAAGCTGATTATGTTATCGAAGCATTAGGATTCAAACCAGAAAATTTACCAATTTTGTTTTCTGAATCAGAGCTTCAGGTTACAGGCAATGGAACAATTAAAGTGGATGAAAAGAATCTTTCCACTAATTTAGAGGGAGTCTTCGCTGCGGGAGATATTATTAGAAAAAGTTCTATAGTTGTTGAGGCA
>CAZJDM010000146.1:0-10684 GCA_964544765.1 uncultured bacterium | reverse complement strand
CAACCGTCAACCAGATTATACGTTAAAAAGGCAATAAGTATGTTGACACTACAGAAATAAGTGTAATCAATCTCTACAACTTAAAGTGGAGTTATCTGACAATTTATAAGAAAAAGATCCCGCTTGAAAAGAGTTTGTTTCTAGATAATGAAGGTAATCGTAGTTAATATTTTTTTCATTACAATGATCTTTTAATCTTCCTAGATAATAATTTTCAAAATATGATGGGATTTTCCATTTAATTTTCTTTTTAGGTCTTTGTTGGTCAAAGAAAGAAAAAATATCTTGTAAGGCAAATGATTGAGCGTTAGACAGATTTACTATTTCGTCTTGATAAAGATCGTGTTGAATACAGTTTCCAATTGTTTTCACCAGATAATCAATATGAATAGGATTATATTGGTTACTTTGAGAAACTAATCTGGGATAAAAAGGCGTGAAATCGTATAAGGCTTTAAAAAAATGTAAGCAGTCAGATTGAAAACCAAAAATAAAGTCTGATCTAAATATGGTAAAAGGACACAGTGAATTTATTATTATCTTCTCAATTTCATAATAAAGATTAATTTTGTTTTTGGAAGATCTATCATTTGATGCCAACGAACTTAATAATACGGTTTTTATATCTTTGTTGTCAGAAATAGTGGAACAACTTTTTCTTAAAAAGTTAAAATAATTATAAGCTGTTGTGGATGTTGGGTCAGAAATTAAAGCTGAATTTATAGAAAAGACTACATTATGAATATCATAGGACCAAATATCATTGATCTTAATTATAGTAGCCGAAAGATTTAATTGTTCAAACAACTCCTTTTTTTTTAAATCTAAGGAATCTAGAGAGGTAAAAATCTTAAAACCAGGATCTTTAGATAGTTCTTCAATAAGTTTCGTTGTTAAAGAATCTCCAAAATGGGGTATATATATTGGTTTGGTCATAATATTAAATTTCTTTTATTTATTATTCTTATAACTAATTCTATACAAGATTTCGGTACACTTTTAAAGTTAAATTTGCTGTTTTTTCCCAATTATATCGCTTTCTAACCTCTGTAGAGGATTCAATCATGGCTTGAGATATCGTTGTTGGTTGATTATATAAAATGCGAAGAGAGTCAATCCAATCATCAATTTTGTTTTCAAGTAGGGTGACTGTACTCGGATATAATTCTTCCGCTGTTTTGATATTTAAAGCTAACACCTCACAACCACAAGCAGTAGCTTCTAATGGAGGAAAACCAAATCCTTCATAAATCGAAGGAAATAACAATGCTTTGGTAATTGAATAAAATGATGGGAGATCTTCTTCTGTTATAAAAGGTAAAAATATGCATTTGGATCTCAAATTTAAATTATTTATCAGAGAAATGATATTAGTTGGTGGTTTATGTGCCCCAATAAATAACAAGCATGCTTGATTCAAACTGGCCTTAGAAAAGGCCTCTAATATAAAGGGTATATTCTTATGGGGAGATAGTGGTCCTACTATCAAAAAATATTTTTTAGATTGGTCATAAGTCATGTATTTAGAGACGATGCGATGATGTTGATTCATGTCCTGATTTGTTTTAAAAATGGGACTAATTCCATTGGGAATCA
Organism: uncultured bacterium; assembly: GCA_964544765.1. GTDB lineage: Bacteria > Bdellovibrionota_B > Oligoflexia > CAYFLR01 > CAYFLR01 > CAZJDM01. The sequence continues at coordinate 9,088 of CAZJDM010000146.1, read as the reverse complement.
CCGATATTTGTTCTTCTGGAATTGAAAGGTAGTTAATCAAGTCATTTTTGGTTGTCTCAGATATGGAGATGATATGTTGCGATATTTTACTAATGCGTTTTATAAAAAAAGAAAAGCTTAAATGAAAAAATGGAGAAACACTCTTAGGAAAAAGATAGGGTATAAGGTCATGAACAGTAATTACCAGTGGTATGTTTACTTTTAGGGGAAGATCAATGTTGGTAAATGAATGATAAATGTCGACAGGGTTCTTTTTAAAAGATCTTTTTAAGCTCCAGTTGGACCAAATCTGTTTGTAATTAAGAAAAGGCCAATTACTAGCAGTAATAATCTGTTTGATTTTTGCTGGTTGTTGGTTTATTCGCTGGTCGGGAAATTTGGGAAATTTGGGAAATTCAGAAAAATGAGAAAAATCAGAAAAAAGAGTAATACTGTCTTGAGATTTTGATAATAGAGTACTTAAGTGCCAGACGAGTTGTTTAGCGTAACTGCCAATCCCTGTTTGAGGGTATTTTAAAGGTCTTCCGTCAAGTCCAATTATCACAAGATTATTTAGTCAATTGTTAATTATGTTAATTAATGGAACCGAGCCGGATCCGAGCTATTGCTTTGGCCAAAGCTAATTCGGCTCTCCTCATATCTGTTTCGTTATTTGGCTGTAGGATTCTTTCTTGAGCACGTTTTTTTGCTTCTTTGGCTCTTTTGACATCAATTTCATTATCAACTTCAGAAATATCCGGTAAAATCATGACTTGATTATTATGGATCTCCATATAACCATTACTAATAAACAGTTTTTTCATTAAATGTGATTTATGAAGAATTAAAGGCCCTACTCCTAACAGTGTTACTAATGAAGCATGATTGGGTAGAATCTCAAGTTGACCAAGGCGATCTTGAACAGTTAGTTTAGTGCATTCGTAGTCAACCAACATCTTTTCTGGAGTTACAACCGTAACTTGAAGTAAATGTTTATTTTCAGTCAAAACTTTATAACTCCTTAAATCTTAAATCTAAAACCTCAAATCAAATCATAATGTTTTTGCTTTTTCAACAGCTTCCTCGATTGAGCCGACATACAAGAAGGCTTGTTCGGGTAGATGATCATAACGTCCTTCTACCATTTCTTTGAAGCTTCTAACGGTATCACTTATTTTTAGGTACTTTCCTTTCATACCTGTAAATTGTTCTGCAACAAAAAATGGTTGAGATAAGAACCTCTCAATTCTTCGCGCTCTACCAACTGTGATCTTGTCACTTTCACTTAACTCATCCATTCCTAAAATTGCGATTATATCTTTTAATTCTCGATATCGTTGTAAAATTGCTTGGACATCTCTAGCTACTTGGTAATGCTCTTGTCCTACAATGTTTGGATCTAATATTCTTGAGGTTGAAGCTAAAGGATCAACCGCAGGGTAAATCCCTAATTCTGCAATTTTTCGTTCTAGGTTAATATTGGCATCCAAATGAGTAAAAGTGGTTGCAGGAGCTGGGTCGGTGTAATCGTCAGCAGGCACATAAATAGCTTGTACTGATGTAATAGATCCGTTTTTGGTAGATGTAATACGGTCTTGCAATTCTCCCATTTCAGTCGCTAGGGTTGGTTGGTAACCAACAGCTGAAGGCATACGTCCTAACATGGCAGATACTTCTGATCCAGCTTGGGTAAAACGGAAGATGTTGTCAATAAAAAGCAATACATCTTGTTGTTCTTCATCTCTAAAATATTCAGCGATACTCAAAGCAGCCAAACCAACTCGGGCTCTAGCTCCTGGCGGTTCATTCATTTGTCCGAAAACCAAAGCGGTTTTCTTAATTACGCCAGATTCAGTCATTTCATGATATAAATCGTTCCCTTCACGTGTTCTTTCTCCAACTCCGCCAAATACTGAATATCCACCGTGCTGAGTGGCAATGTTGTTTATTAGTTCTTGTATTAAAACTGTTTTACCAACACCTGCACCACCAAAAAGACCAATTTTTCCTCCCTTAACATAAGGAGCAAGTAGGTCAATTACTTTGATCCCTGTTTCAAAAATTTCCAGTTCGGTAGATCTATCTGCCAAACTTGGGTTAGCTCGATGGATAGCGTATCTTTTGGTGGCTTCAATAGGACCGGCTTCATCGACCGGTTCTCCAACAAGATTAATTACTCTACCTAGTACAGTTTCTCCTACCGGAACAGTAATACCGTCTTGGGAATCTATTACCTTCATTCCACGCTTTAGACCTTCAGTGGAGTCCATAGCTATGCAACGACACGTGTTATCTCCAAGATGTTGTGCAACCTCAAGGGTAAGGTTGTTGGCTCGATCATTGATAGCGGGGTTTGTCACTAATAATGCATTATAGATAGGAGGAATATTTTCTTCAAACTTAACATCTACTACAGCACCTAAAACTTGTTTAATTAACCCAAAATTTTCGGCCATTTTATACCTCAAAATTTAATTATTTAAAGCTTCAGCTCCTCCCACAATTTCCAACATTTCGGTTGTGATGGAGGCTTGTCTTAATTTGTTGTATTCTAATTGTAGTTTCTCAATGAGATCAGAAGCATTTTTTGTAGCGTTATCCATAGCTGCCATTCTGGCGCCGTGCTCACTTGCCACAGATTCTAAAATGGCTCTGAAAATTTGTGATTGAAAATAGCGTGTTAGAATCTGGTCTAATAACAAGGGCTTAGATGGCTCGAATAAAAAATTTCGATTTCTAAAAACAGGATCCTCTCCTTTTGTAGGGACAATTGGTAATAACTCTTCTATAACGGGTTTTTGCTGTAAGGCTGATTTGAACTCATTGTAAGCCAAATAAAAAGCATCATGTTCATTGGAAATAAAGTCTTTAATAACGTCATCCGCTATTTTTTGGGCAACAGCGACACTAGGTTTGTTTATAACATCATAATATTTCTGTTTAATTTTAAAATTATTCTTTTCAAAATATTGGATACACTTTCTTCCAATACAGGATAATTGAATATCGATTCCTTTGCTTTCTTGTTCATTATAAAAATTTTCAGCTGTGCGCATAATATTTGTATTAAAAGCACCGCAGAGACCCTTATCAGAGGTTAAAACAAGTAGTTGAGCCTTTTTAATGGGTCTTTTTTCAAGTAGACGGTGGGAATCTCGGTCAGTAAAGTTAGTTAAATCAAATATTATATTCATTAAAATTGATGCATATGGTCGAGCGTTGAGAATATTAGCTTGAGCCTTGGTAAATTTGGAAGCAGCAACCAATTGCATGGCTTTGGTTATTTTTTTAGTATTTTCTACTGATTGTATTCTGGTTTTTAATTCTTTATAACTTGGCATTTTTTTTCTTAATTCCAAAGGTCATGGTTTTAGTTTTCTTCCTCTGATTCCTCTTCCTGCATAAAATTGGCCTTAAAATACTCATTATAGTCTTGAAGCGCGCTATTTAATTTGTCCTCAGTGTCATTAGAAATATCCCCTTCTGTTTTGACAATATTTAACAATTGAGAATGGTGATCATCAAAATACTCATAAAGATGTTCTTCATATTCCTGGCATGACGATGGTTCTATAAAGTCTACAAATCCCTTAGTAGCAGCAAAAATAATCAATACTTGTTTCTCAACCGCTAAGGGGGCATATTGTTTTTGTTTGAGAAGTTCACTCAATAACTTTCCTCTAGCAAGTAGTTTTTGAGTTGCTTCATCAAGATCTGATCCGAATTGAGCAAATGCTGCCATTTCACGATACTGTGCTAATTCAAGTCTTAAGGTACCGGCTATTTTTTTTATAGCTTTAATTTGAGCATTTCCTCCAACTCTTGAGACAGATAAACCAGCACTTACAGCAGGTTTAAAGCCGGAATAAAATAAATCAGTTTCTAAGAAAATTTGTCCATCAGTGATCGATATAACATTGGTTGGTATATAACCAGAAATATCTCCTGCTTGTGTTTCAACTATAGGTAGAGCAGTAAGGGATCCTCCTCCTAGTTTGTCATTTAGTTTAGATGCCCTTTCCAAAAGTCTAGAGTGTAAATAAAACACATCTCCTGGAAAGGCTTCTCGTCCTGGAGGTCTTCTTAGAAGCAAGGATAACTCTCTATAAGCTACTGCTTGCTTACTTAAATCATCATAAACAATTAATGCGTGTTTTCCGTTATCTCTGAAATATTCTCCCATTGTAACCCCTGCAAAAGGAGCAAGAAAACTGAGGGGTGCTGGCTCAGAAGCTGTTGACGCAACAATGGTAGTGTATTCCATTGCCCCGGCTTTCTTAAGCTTGTCATGTACCTGAGCAATAGTGGATGCTTTTTGACCAATAGCAACATAGATACAATATACATCGGTATTTTTTTGGTTAATTATTGTATCTATGGCGATGGCTGTCTTTCCTACCTGCCTATCTCCAATAATTAATTCTCTTTGACCTCTACCAATAGGTATTAGAGTATCTATTATTTTTAATCCTGTTTGAAGAGGCTCATGGACACCCTTTCGAGCAATAACTCCCATGGCTTTTCTTTCAACAGGCATCCTTTTAACTTGTTCTAACGAAGCTCCTCCATCAAGTGGTATACCGAGAGAATTTACAACTCTTCCGCATAAATCTTCTCCAACAGGAACAGAAAGAATTTCATTGGTTCGTTTAACCGTATCCCCTTCTTTGATTAGATGAGATTCTCCAAAAAGAGCTGCACCCACAGTGTCTTCTTCTAGGTTTAAGGCAATGGCTTTAATATCATGAGGAAAAGATAGAAGTTCTCCATTCATTACTTCTTTTAAGCCTCTAATTCTGGCAATACCGTCAGATACGGCAATGACTGTGCCTGTTTCGGAAACCTCTGTGGCACTTTCAAAATCTAGTATTTTTTCTTTTAAAATATTACCAATCTCAGTTAGTTTTAATTGATCAAGCATGAGTATTTAAACTCCTTTAGATAGGGTTTCTTTTAATTGATCCAAGCGGCTTTTAATACTATTGTCATATAATTTTTCGCCTATTTTAACAATATACCCCCCCAATATAGATGGATCACATTTTTCTGATAGAATTATAGTCTTTGATAATTTCTCTTCTAGACGTGTTTTAATGTTATTAGAGGTCTCCTTTTCTAGGGGGTAGGAAGAGATTAACTCTACTTTTTGGAAGTTCTTTTTTTCAAAGTAAAAATCACTAAAGGTTTGAAACATAGTTTCAAAAAGTTTAATTCTTTTGTTGGAGATTAGAGCTTTTAAAAAATTAACAAATATTATTGGACATGAAGTATTTTGGTGAAAAATAACTACAATTTCCTCATAGAGATGTGGTTTTAATATTAGATCTGTTTCTAATGAAAAAGCTTTTTTTAAATTATCACTTGCTTGTATGAGATCATGGAAAGATCTGAATGAATTGTATACATCGTCTAATTGATTTTTTTCAACAGCAACGTCTAATAACGATTGTGTATAGATGTTAACGATTTTTGAAATATTAATCAACGCTCTTCCTTACCTAAGTTACATAGTTTTAACTATCTCATTAATTGCTTTATCTGCAATTTTAATTTGGTCTTCTTTTGAAGAAAGTAGTTTATTATTAACTTCAGCAAATACTTCTCTTAATAGTTCCTTTTTTAAATATTGTCTAGTTTTCTCAACTTCTCGTTGGATCGTTGAGCCTCCTTCATGGCGAATTTTTTCACAAAGAATCTCTAGATTTTTTTTCCGTTTGTTAATGATAGCAGTATTACTTTTCTCAAGGTCGTAATGAATTTGTTTTAATTCATCTTCTAGAGAGGAGAAAGAATTTGTGATAGCCACATGTTCTTGCTTCGCTTTAAGGTGTTCATTTTCAAGTTTGTTTAATTGATTAATTATTGTCTTGTTACGGTTTTGCATAAATATTGTTAGAGGTTTTTTTATAAAATATATTAAAAGACTCATAAAAATCAAAAGGTTTATAAGTGGATACATATATTGAGAAACAAAATCTACTTTGGCATTTCCGATAGCAAAAGTTGGATGAGAAAATAGAAATACATAAAATATATATGTTCCAATATATATTTTAGTACTATCAGAAATATTATCAGATAATTTATTAAGACGGGGTAGTAGAACCATAGTTGCTAGCTTTCTAGTGAAATAGGGCTTTCCGTAGTAGGAGTCTAGCGATCCTTAGTTGCTAAACTCTTCTCTAATATTTGATTACATAAATCTTCTTTGATTATAGGGAGTTTAGTTAGCTCCTCTTTTAGTGTTTTACTAATTATTGTTTTTATTTCCTCAATTTTGTCTTGAGTCTCTTGTATGATTTTTTCTTTAATTTCTTCTTCTTGCTTTATCCAGGCTTGTCTTGTAGATTTAGCTTTAAGTGCGGCGTCTACTTTAGACTGTTTCAATTTTTGCTTGAGAAGAGTTTGTTTGGAATCCGTTTGTTCAAGGTATTGTTGGGCTTCTTCAGTTAAAGTAATGGTTTTTTGTTTACGTGTTAAAATTTTATTTAGGAACGGCTTGAATATCAGGATATAACTTACAAATATAGTGAGTAAAAAGATAATGATATGTAAGAAGAAGGTTATATCTGGATATACATTCATTAAAAACTCCAAATAAAGAGAACAAACTGAGTCTAATGTAGAGAAATGAAAAATACAACGAGTTTTTTATCTTATGCAAAATATTTTATAAACCATTATAATTGCGTGTGTTTTTAGAGTGTGCTGGTTTTTGAGAGAAAAATAATTTTTAATTGTAATAGATAGAATATAATGATAACTACTTAACAAAAGGGGTTTTTGGAGGTTAATCAGGAAAGCAATCTATGCATAAGAAGTCCGATTTAAATGTAGTTACCGTATTAATTCTAGGACAAGAATTAAAATTAAGGTATAATAATAATATAGAAAAGGAAAAAATAGTTAATGTGGCAAATATGGTTAATAACAAAGTAGCCGATTTGCAAAATAAATATCACGGGGTATCAACGCTAAATTTAATGACGTTGGTATGCTTAAATATTGGTAAAGACTTAATGGATTATCAGACAAAATACGATCAATCTGTTTTTAAAACAACTAAGGCTATTAATGACTTGGTCCAAACAATTGATCAAAAATTGGTTGAAATTTAAAGGTAACAAAATAAAAGTGTTGTTTAAATATTTACTTCAAACAAACTACTATTTTTCTTTCATTACCCCAACTAGAGATAAAGGAAATTTATTTGGGGCAATGGTATTTACAAATACAACACAATAAAGTTTCCTGGTAATTTCAAATCTTTACTTTCATGAGACCTCTTCCATTAGTTTTTATTCAATAAATTTGTAAACTTGGTTTATTCTAATTTTAATCCAAAGAAATTGCTTTTGGCAATTTTGCTTTTTCATTGGAGGTTTGTTTGGAAGCAGTATTTATAATCAGTGTTTTGATTGCATCTGCTTTGGGAGCTATTTTTGCGTACGTTTTTGTTCGAACTAAAGCCAATAAGATTATCCTTGAATCAGAATCAGAGATTCAAAGTATAAAAGAGAAAGCCTCTCAAAGTGCAGAATCTATAATAAAAGACGCTAAATTTAAAGGTAAAGAAATTCATTTTCAGAAGAAACAGGAATTTGAAAATGAAACCAGTGCTAAGCGCAAAGAATTACATAGACAGGAAAAGAAGTTATTACAAAGAGAAGAAAATATTGATAAAAAGGCAGATTTTTTAGGCAGTAAAGAAATAGAAGTTATTGAAAGGGAGCGTGTTCTTCTACAAGGAGAGGTTGATTTAACTGAAAAATTTAAATCAACTGAACAATTGCTTTCAGAAGCAAAGTCAAAACTTGAAAGAATAGCCAATCTTACTCAAGAAGAAGCTAAGGAAGAACTAAAATCCGCAATGACTGATGTTGCTAAAAAAGAATCTATTGAGACGATAAAAAGGATTGAAAGAGAAACCCGGCAAGCTGCTGAGGAGCGGGCTAAGGAAATTATTTGTTTAGCTATACAACGCATATCTGCTGAATATGTATCAGAAACCACTGTTTCTGTTGTTCCTCTCGAAAGCGAAGATATGAAGGGCCGTATTATTGGAAGAGAAGGTCGAAATATCAGAGCCATTGAATCTTCTACAGGTGTAGATGTAATAATTGATGATACTCCAGAAGCTGTGGTTTTATCGTCGTTTGATCCAATAAGACGAGAAAAAGCTAAAATTCTGCTGCAAAAACTATTGGCAGATGGAAGAATTCACCCAGCGAGGATTGAAGTTTTGGCAGGTAAGGTTGATGAAGAGTTAGAGTCACATATTAAGGAATCTGGTGAAAGTGCTGCTTTTGATATTGGGGTAAATGGTGTTAGATCTGAGCTATTGAGATTGTTAGGAAAACTAAAGTATAAAACCTTGGGACAGCAGAGTGTGCTTCAACAATCAGTTGAGGTGGCAGTTATATCGGGAATTTTAGCTGCGGAATTAGGAATGGATGTTAAGATGGCAAAGAGAGCCGGTATATTACACAATATTGGTATGGCTGTTGGTCAGGAAATAGAAGGATCTTATAATAAAATTGGCGCAGATATTGCTCGGAAATATGGAGAGCCCGATGAAGTAGTTTTAGCTATCGAAAATCATAGAGAAAATCAAATAAGGAATTCTTGTTTAGCTGTGTTGATAGGAGTGGCTAGACGCCTTTCGGCGCAAAGGCCTGGCGCTAGGAAAGAAGTGTTGGAAACGTACGTAAAGAGGTTAGAAAATCTAGAACAAGCTGTTTGTAGTGTTGATAATGTTGATAAAGTTTATGTTATTCAGGCTGGTAGAGAGATTAGGGTTTTAGTTGACTCTGAAGGAGTTACGGATGAGGGGGCCTTAATGATATTAAAAGATATAGAAAAAACGGTGAAAGAAGGAATTCATTATCCCGGTCAGATAAGCGTTACACTACTGAAAGAATCAAGAGCGACAAGTTACGCCAAATAAATGTAAAAACTGAATAATTTTATTTTGATACTGATTGAAAATAAATACAGTTTTGTGTTGACATAGTGCATAAAAGAAAGTAGGAATCTTAACTCTAACGAGTGTTACGATGTTTGAAAACTGAATAGCAAGAAGGCGAAACGAAACCCTCATGCGAGTGAG
>CAZJDM010000145.1:0-10703 GCA_964544765.1 uncultured bacterium | reverse complement strand
TATGTGGATAATCCTTTTTTAGCAAATAGATATAGGATTTAAATATTTTGGTATTATAATGTTGTTTTGTTAGATTTAAATCATAGTCAGTCATGACAAATACTTTCTATAAACTTATGACAATACTTTTTTGATTCTGCTTATATTACTTTCAGATCCCTTTTGATTAACATTTCTCAAAGCTTCGTCTCTAGAAATATTACCAGCTCGTATTTCTCTACTTAATTGTTCAGCGTAACGATTGTATTTGTACGTTTTTTCGAAAATTTCATTGCCATATGCATTAAGCAAACAGTTGGTAGAGCAGCCATCTGTGTCTTTAGGTTTTTGCCAATTTAGTTCTTTAATAATTGTGTGATAAATCTTATCTTCTTTATATTCTTCAAATGTAAAATATGGTAAAATTCTTCTAGTTATATTGTCTTTATTCTCTAAATAACATTGGATTTGGGGAGGGATCTCAGATAGATTTATCTTATTCAAGAGAGGATTTATAAAATGTTCAATGATTAGATCATATGATAAGAATTGCCCATTTGTTTTAGGGTTTAGCCAGTTTAAATTTTCAATTTGTCCTAAAGACCATCCACCAACAATGTTTCTAATTTTATAAGCTCTAGCAATATTTAAACATCCAATAGCAAGTAGTACAAAACAAGGATAGCAAACAAAACCAAAGGTCTTAAATAGTTTTCTGAGTGTATTTTCTTGGGTTATTTGTAAAGCAGACTTAAAAAATTCAACTGTAAATTGGTAATCGTATGAAAGTACAACATGATCAAATTGCATATTATTATAACTATTTTTTATATTTTGGTAGGTGGTTGGAGAAATAAAATGATTTTCAAAAGTAAAGGCTAATACCCGTAATTTATATTTTTTTATTAATTGATGCAAAATATAGGTACTATCTTTACCACCACTATAAGCAACCAAAACATCATAAGTCACCTTGTTATCCTTCAGATTATATAAAACACTATCCTCATCGATATTATGTTTAGTTTGTCTAGTATAGTCGGTACAATAGTTACACACACCGTCTTTATTAAAAGATATGTTTTCATAATGTTCATTTAAAATACAATTTTTACATAAATTGGTCATAATAATTTACTTTGCTTATTATTAAATTTTATATTCCAATCCATTAATTTATCGGCATCACCAGCGAAAAATAATAGGTTCGATTCTTTAGCAAATTTTCTATAATCATTGTAATCTAATAAATTGGCCATCATTAAATTGGCCTCAGGAAAATATGGTAATATGTTATGTTTACTTATTGCTAAAGCTAATCGGTGACATTCTTGCAATAGTTTTGAAAAACTGATTCCGTTTAACTTGTAAGATAGTGATTTCCATAGTTGGCGGGGTAAGATCAATTGGTAATTATATGTTAGAGCTTCTCTAACATAATCTTCCTTTGTGGGCTTAATAATTTCAAAACCAAACTGTTCATTTTCATCAAACCAACCAGAGTTGGGATATAATCCTGCTGGAAAGATTGGAACTGAGCATTTATCATAGTCTTTCAAGTTTTTTATAATGAAATCTACATTCTGTTGAAATATCTCCTCATTTGAAAAGGGAGCTGGATATATCACACTCATTGAGATAAAAATGTTGTGTGCTTTACAAGCAGAGATTGTTTTTTCCATATGAGATAGTTTTATGGGTTTACCTAGACCTTCTTTCAATTGTTTTTGATTAGCTGACTCTAAACCAATAAAAATACCAAATAGACCACTTTTTGCTAGTTTAGCGATTATCTCTTCTTTCATATTAGATGCTGAAGAAAAAATAGAATATCGGATTTTTAAATTGGAGCTTAAAATATTATCAGCTATATCATTGAGTAATTTTATAGAAGTATTTGAACCAGAGTAGCGGAAATAGGAGACGCCATATTTTTCTTGTAGGTATTTTAATTCTTCAACACATCTCTTACCTGTTTTCTCAAAGCGCTTACGTTGGTATTTATGTCTGTCGGGGCAAAAGGCACAACCCATTGGACAACCACGACTTTCATCAAAACAAAATATTCTCATTTTTTGATTATTAGCAATATTTAGATAGATATCACTATTATAAGTAGGATAGGGTAAGACATTTAGATCTTCAATTCTCATTACGTTGTTGCTGTAATATTTATCACCTTCTTTAAAGATTATGCTAGGAATATCGTGTAAACTTTTGTATTTATTATTTTCAGCCCAATCTGATAAAAGGGGTAGAGCTAATTCTCCTTCAGCAAAAACTATAGCATCAAAAACAGGAAATTCTTTTATTATAGTGGATTCAAAAAGATCAACATTTGGACCACCGCCAAAAACTTTAATATTTGGGAACTTACTTTTGATATTATTGGCAATAGTTGCAGATTGTTTAATTCCACCCATCCAAAGTTTAAAACCAATCCAATGGATATCCTCTTTTTCAATCATGGTAATAAGATTGGCAGAGATTTTGGCAATATAATCCTCTTCCCTAGTTTGTAGCTCTGTTTCAATTTCTTTAAGTTGTTCTATTGTTTTGGATTCTAGTGATGTAGTACCAAATATAGATCCAGAAAGTGAATATAGTATTTTACGAATATCAGATGAATATACTTTTCTAATAGTTTCTGTTGTAGAATAATCTAAAATTTTAACTGAATGCCCTTTTGAAATAAGAACAGCTGCCAAACTAGCTAAACCATTATCAGGGAATAAGGAAGCTATTTCATGGGGAACACCAGCATAATATATTATTGAGATGGATTTATATTAATTCTTTATATTCAACTATTTATCAGCTTATTGGGGTAAATAGTAGATTACCCCAATAACTAAAATTCGTTTATATAGTGTGCCAAAATTGGCTACTAGCTTACTCACATTTCATAAAAAAGCAAATAAAAGCAAGATATTAAATATAATAAACTAAAGAATTAACAATGCAGACCGATCCTTTATTCGATTAATTAAAGTAAAAGGGGGATGGATAATGAATAGAAGTGCTACAAAAGAACCTCGTGAAATAGCGGAGAAAGTCTCTGATAAAACAATTAGAGTTGCACAAACTATTTTTGGTAGTTGGCATGAAGAGACGCTCCCTCCCACTGAACCTAGATTGAAAAATTTGCTAGTAGAAAAGATAAATTTATTAAATACAGATTTAAAAGCAGAAAGAATAGATGAAGATTCTTCGTATCCAGGCCAAAAACCTGATATATATTTATATGAAAAAACCAAATCATGCCAACCGTTTATTGTTCTCGAAGCTATGAAAAAAAAAGCTACTGCTACGATGTGGAAAGAACATATCGAGAGAAATTATGACTCTGAATCTGGTATTACTATTTACACCAATGGTATTAAATTTAAGACATACTTTAACCATTCACATTATTTTGACTTTGATTTTAACATTGAAAGACACAGGATATTATTTACATCATTATTAGAAAATTATAACACTCTTACTCAAATTAAACCTAAATTTCAGTACATAGAGCTTTTGAAAATTGAGAAAGAGTATTCAAAACGAATATCTAAATTATTAAATGAAACACCTAAATGTCGAGAATTGTTTGTCTATCTGATTTCAATTGCATCTCTTGAACATTCAAGATTTCTGAACACAAATTTTACTGATAAGATTTCAGAAAATAAAAATCCAGACCAAGCTCTTCAAGACTTACTAGTTAAGCAACAAGAATTACCCATACTTGAAGAACTTAGAAAAAAGGCCAAAGATAGTTCGGATGAAGTAGTTGACAGAGGATCTCTTTGTAAAAGGTTATTATCATTTGAAGATAAAATAGTTTCGTTTAGAAATATTGATGCTTATGTATTTTCGAGACTTTATGAAAAGGCTTTCACGGTAAAAGAAAGAAAATCAAAAGGTATTTTTACAACACCTAAATCAATATGTTCATATATTGCAAAAAAAGCATATAAAGATTTAACTTATAACGAATTACGCTCCAATGATAAAATCTATGAAATGGCTCTTGTAGATTTATCATGTGGGTCAGGGAATTTCTTGGAAGCAATTCTGGATGTTATATTTGAGGACATCGAATATGGGGATATGGGTAAGGGGATTGAAAGACGTAGGCGATATAATTTTACTGTTTATGGAAAAGATATAAACATTGAAGCAGTCAGTTTAGCTGAAACAGCAATTATTTTAGCCCAATACACTAGAGAATTTCACCCTGAACATAAAAAATCACCGATTAATTTAAAAATTGAATTCTCAGTTGGTGATGGTACAAAGGAAAGTGAAATACAAAATATTTCTGATAAATATGACTACGTTTTATTTCTGGGAAATCCACCTTTTACCAAACAAACAAACATGGGCGATGCTGTAGTAACAAAAAAGTCTGGAAAAAAGAATCTTGGTACTTTGTTTTTAGAATCCATGCTTAATTGTTCTGTTTCAAGACAAGTTATTGGTATTGTATACCAAATGGCTCTTTTCGGAAGCCAATGTAAAGATGCTGAAAGCCTGATGAATGAAAAAGATTTACATGTAAATCATTTTATTTATTTTGGTCAAAGTCGTTTGTTTACAGACCTAGAACCCCATAAGTGGTGTTCCTTTGTTATTTCTAACCAAACACCAAAAAGAACATATAAGCACATTGCTTCTATTGAGAATAGGCTCAAATTGAATGAAATTGATTCAAAAATTAAAAATAATATACATACTCAAATTGAGATGCAGTTAGTGGATGAATTAAAACTTAGCAATTATCTTAGTTTTCGTATGGTTTCCTGTTTTGACAGAGAACTTGCCTCAATCTTATGTAGTTTTCCCATGAATGGTTTAAAATATGAAGCTGGTATTCAGGCTTCTAAAGAGTTTTTTAAGGTCGGAAAGGGAAAAGAAGAAGAAACAAAAAATTGTTTTCAAGTTGATGAAGATTTCAAAAGTAGAATTTCTTCAAATGAGGTTAAATTTTTAAAACCTTATTGGAATGAAAAAAAGGGTTATAATGAAATTGAGATCAAATCACACAATTGTTACCTTATTGATATTCCAAAAACAGAATTTTCCAATGAAGAACAATTTGCTAAATCAGCCCCCAATCTTTATAAACATTTAGTTCAATTTAAAAATGAACTGCTTAAAAGTCGAGAAAGAAAACAAGGAAAGCTGTTTTTTTGGAATTTACATTGGCCAAGAGGGGGTAGAATCTATCAAAAAAATAAAATAATTATTCCACAAATATTGAACTGGAAATATAAATATTTGGCATACTTAGACGATTACGGTGTGGGAGTCCCGAACAAGTTTAATATCATAAAAAGTCAGAACATATATAGAGAAAATTGGGCAAAAGCCTTAGTTGGGTGGCTAAATTCAGGAATAATTGCTTTTTACTGTAATGGTATGAATGGAGCAAAGCCGAGAGGACCAGGAGGAGAACTTACAGGAGAACTAATTTCAGCTTTACCGATTCCAAGATTTGTTTTAATTGAATCAGATGATAATAGTAAGGAGAAATTAGTTTCACAAATGATAAAAGCTGTCGAAAACAGAAGCCAACAAACAGTTATAGATAGGATTTCCACTGAAATTTTAATGGTGGAAATTCAAGATCGTGAATATGATAAAGAACTAGAAATATTGCATAAATCTAATTGGCTAAAATCTGCTTAATGTTACACTATACCTTTATCTAACAGTCGATCCAACTTTGCTTCAATATCCAAAATCTTTTTCCCAACGTCTACTTTCTCTTCATACCCATATCTTTCTTTCAATATCCCAAGCAAAGATTCTTTTGACCTTACAGGAAAATCCCAACATCCTTTTTCCTTGTTATAAAACCCACTCAGGCTTGTAAACATCTTGATAGTCGATTTCTCATAAGGCACTTCCAGTAAAATCCGACCAGATTCTTCTCGCAGATTAATCACAGTATCTAAATACTTTTTCTTCTCTTCGTCATTTCGCTTATCAGCCAACTTCTCAGCACCATTGAAACTCAAGTCTTCTAAGATGTTTCGATTAAAAGTGTCGTACAGATGGACATAGTGTAAACTCATTTTAAGATCATTGTGACCCATGATTTGCTGTAACTTCAGTAAACTTTCATAGCCTGTTCCTTTGAGTTTGAAGAAAATCGATGCAAAGCTATGTCTAAACGTATGGAACGTATAATCAGGATGTAAAATCTTCTCTTTTCTAAGATCCTTTACACGGTTTTGTACTTTTGCATAAGACACTGGAAACAAAAGATCGTCAAAATTCAAATCAGGATTTTCATCTAAGACTTCTTGTAAAACTGTCCTTGAGTGTTTTGACATTGGGATAATCCGTGTTTCCCCGTTTTTAGTTGCTTCTTTAAAAGATCCATCTGTGTTTGCCGTAGAAACAACGTGAATCACTTTCTTTTCCATGTCGATATTCCGATACCTCAGTGCCAATATCTCACCGACACGCATACCATTATATAGGCTTAGAATTACCATCCGTCTGAAGGTCTTGTATTTCGAGTATTTTTGGACATATGTAAATAGTTTGCTGACTTCAGAAGCATCTAAGAAATTTATTTTCTCTTTGGACGCTGGAAAATTCTTGATCTTAGATAAAAGCAATCTGGTATTAACGTGAAATGGGTATTCTTTCTCTTCGGCAAATTTATTGAGCGATCCAAAATGAGCGATCACAACCTTGGCCGTAGACTTCTTTAGACCCCTTAATTGTTCTACTAGATCAAATTTAGGCACTTCTGAGATAGGGTAAGGCATGAAATCTTTAAAGGCTTTCTTGAGACTCCTATTAGCAGCAAGAGCGTAATTGATTGAGTATTGGTCTTTGGCAAACTCCAGATACCTTTCAATAAACTCTTCAATACGGATGTCTTTTTTATTCTTGGTGTATCGATTTTTGGTAGGGAGTTTAACCCGTATGGCCAGATATTTCTCGATTTCTTTTTTGACTGTACTTCCTCAGAAAATGGACATAAAAATCTAGTTTTATTATATGTCTATGAATGCTAGAAAGAAAACTTAGGCATACAAAAACATATAAATTAAGAATATAAGAGCAGGGAGAACGGTGAATGACTTTATTAGAAAATATGTATAAACGTAAATCTATAAGGAAGTTTAAAAAAGTAAATATATCTAATAAGATGCTAGAAAGATTTATAAGTGCAGCTAGTCACGCTGCTTCAGCTGGAAACCTACAAGACTATTCTGTCATCATAACTAAAGATGAGATCAATCAAAGGAAACTGCATAAAATTCATCTAGAGCAGCCAATGGTGTTAAATGCTCCTGTAATATTAACGTTTTGTGTGGATGTTAACAGAAATAATCAATGGTTAAATCAACAACAAGTTGAGACAACTTTTAATGATTTCTTTAGCTTTATTTTTTCTGTAATTAACACCATCATTTTTTCTCAAACGGTGTCTTTGATTGCCGAAAGTGAAGGATTAGGAACATGTTATTTAGAAACAACTTTAAGAGAACTAGATAAATTATCTGATCTTTTTGAGTTACCTAAGGAAGTTGTTCCTATCATTTCTTTAGTTCTCGGATATCCAGATGAAGACCCAGAACTAAGGAATAGGCTTCCTTATTCATCGCTTTTTCATTATGAAAAATATTCTCAAAACAATAATAAAGAGGTGATTGATATTTTTTCTAAAAAAGCGAAAGAAGATTTGGCAAAATATATGAGACATGACTCTTTTAAAAAGATAATCGAAGAACAAAAAATAGCTAGTTTAGCAGAAATAATTTTAATAAATATTAAATCCATCTCTTCAATAGATTCGTCTACATTGTCGATTTGCGTTGACGTAGTCGTGGGCCTGGGCTAAAAACGTAATCGTATACCTAAGCCACTTTACGTCTGTTATCGAGGGATCACGCCTATGATGAGTTATGAAAAATTGGATGTGTATCAATGTTCAATAGAATTTCTTGGAATTGCAGTAAAAATAATAGAAAAAATGCCAAAAGGCTACTCTATGTTAAGTGACCAGCTAAAGAGAGCCTCTCTTGGGATTCCATTTCAGGTAGCAGAAGGCGCAGGAAAAAGGACCAAACCTGACTGTCGTCGGTTTTTTGATTACGGTAGGGGTAGTGCAATGGAATGTGGGGCAGTTTTAGATGTTTGTTTAAAACTTGGTCTTGCAGATGTTAAGTTACTACATACTGGCAAAAAGCTATTGGAAAGAATTGTAGCGATGCTTACAAAGCTCGCATCTTAAAAACGTTTTTCGTCAAGGATTAGGTCAACGTAATTCGCCCACGCCCATGCCCACGTCAAGGTTAACGACCACGTTTATTAAATATTTTGCGGAATTTCCTGAAAGAGAGCCACCCAATTTCCATCATTGGGATCCAGTTTGAGTTGGTGAAACCAACAAAGTTATTTTCAATTTCCAAGTCAAGCATTTGATATTATTGTATTTGAAGAATAGTCGGGCTATTTCCATATCAAACAGATCCAATTCATAAGTAAGCTGTCGTGTCCCACCAAAATAACAATGGTAAATTCCCACCTATTTGACAACACCTAATCAGTGTTTTTATTTTTTTGTTTTAATAAATTTTTGATCATGCCTTTAAAATTGATGAACTAATACTTATTGATTTTAGTAGATTATTAGATATGCCACATCATATCCTTTTGATCAAAGCTTCCTTTCCTTGTAAATTTCATTCTATTCTGGATAGATATATTCCTGTAGTGACTTATGTTCTATTTCACAATTGTTGTACTTCAGCTTTATACCGTCAACCAAGTACTTATTCTGTGTATATAGATAGAAGTATGTGTCATCGACTGCACGGACAGTAAATTTTGTTGAAATTATAATATCAGGATACGATTTTTTTAAATCAGCAATATCTTTTTTATTATCTATAAAGAAAAAATCTCCCCAATCCAATTGGACAACATGTTTAATAGCTTCTAACAATATATCTACTTCAATTATATTGTTAATACTTTTTAAGTCACTAATTCCTGCGCCTTCAATATCATCTATTGCAACTAGTGTACTTGGTTCAAAAGTAAGTATGGTTTTTAAAAAAGAATAAATACTAGATCCTGATAGGGCGTTTGGATCTTGAACTATTACTTGATACCAAAGGTTATTACAATTTACCACCTTCATAATTCTCCTTTATGCTACGGTATTATATAATACATACCAGGTCGAGGGAATTTGTGGTGACCCCCTGGTACAACACTATTAGGTCCATTAGCTGGATGCCAGTGTGGATTACTATGGTCCGCTCTACCATGATTTGTAGCATCAACTCTACCTTTAAAATTACCACTTGCATCAAAAGTAGCACCTTGCGTGTATTTTCCAGATCTACCACTTCTTGTTCCCAATCTTGTATGTGCTCCACTAGCATTGGGATCTGGTAAGTAGTTGCCAGTTTTGGGATCTCGTGAGGGACCTCCTTTAGAAAATGCTCCGTTTCTTAATCTTGATTTGCCTATTCCACCTGTTTTAGCCGGGGTCTTTGGTAAATAAAATCCTCCTCCTTCTCCGTAACTTTTATGTCCTCTAGTATTTGGAGTTCCAGGAGTGCGGCTACCACCTATTGAAAACTTCAAGCCAAGACCACTAGCCCCACCACCACCTCCTCCTTCTAATATTCGGCATTGAAGCCAGTTAGCCCCAGGACAACCGTAGATGTCCGGCGACATATTTACTTTAGATTTGGGTGGTTCAGGTTTACCACAATTAGCTAATAATATACTAAATACTATAAAATAAATTAGTTTTTTCATTTAGCTCTCCTTTATTGTAGAATCGTTCTGTTAGTCTAGACAAGAATACATATTTAAATAGAATAACTAGTTAGAAATGCTTATTGAGGTGTGTTTACTGATATACACACTCCTTAGTAACATTCCTAGTTTTTGGATAATACAAGAATCGTGCCAATATATTCCAAATATATTATGGTAAAGTGAATGAGTTGTATCGTATTTAAATATTAGGATGTTTGTGATGAACCTGCAATAATACCGGTACGTGATGATATGTGGTAAGTTACATTCAGTGGAAAAATGAGACAAAAAGATCCCAGTTAACTGTGACATTTCTGTCATATGAGCATATATGCCACATATACACTATGTATTCACTATATTCCTATTCGTATTTCACAATTACCACAATTTTAAAGAATCACTGATAAAAACTTGAAATTTAAGCTAAATATAACTTATCAACCTTACCAAGTTGTAGTGGTAGTTGTGTTGGCACGAAATTTGTAATGTAGAAGAATTTGGTATCTTGCTGAGGAGCATGCATACAGGTAGGTACTCCTTAATTAATATGCCTCAGTTGTAAGAGTTGTGAGAGTTGTAAGAATTGGCAGTGTTGTTATTTAAAGTAAGGATTTTTTTCTTTATGCTTGTTTGTTTTATAGAACGATTTTGGTCAAAAAGGACGATTAAGGTGGGGCCTCTTAGAAAGGTAGAGCTTCCTAGATATCTAGTTACTCATGATTATTATCATTATCTTGTTTTTATAATCTTATTAATAGGATTAATAGGTAATTGTAATAGAATTCCAAATACTTATCACTCATCTTTACAATCTAAGGATGGTGGTCAAGGTTTAGGTTTAGCTGAAAATTTAATTATCTTTGATGCTAAAACTAATGTAAGTTAGGCCTGAACCCCACCTTGACTCCATTTATTTGAACTAATTTAAT